>JAXHUQ010000001.1:0-65365 GCA_034189535.1 Halobacteriota archaeon
TAAGCCAGATGGAAGATATTGAAAAAGTGGTCTCATCAGGAGCAAACGGTGTTGTCATCGGTACGGCAATATACAAAAAGAAGATCATACTCAAGGAAGCAATAGATAAGTACGGGAGTGTTTGATCTCAAAAGAGATATCAGTAATTGTATGTTTTTTATATCAACAATAACGCAGTATATTATGAAAAAGAAGTGTGATGCCGGACAGAGGATTCTATGACGTCAGCGTAGTAAATATGTTGAAAAATGTGGTATAAACTACTGTTTATAAGACACCGAGCTAAAGCCACCGGATCAGTGATAGCTATAGTCGGATCCCAATTTTCCCCACATCCAAGACGTTATTTTGGGACGGTTAAGGGTTGAATCCTCAGACAAAACAGAGATAGCTGTGCCATCAATTCTCAAGATTTGTGTTACTTGCCGAAGTACTGTTCATTGAACCCCTTTGATCGCTCTGACACATATTTTATCTTTCAAAAATCAGCCAAAAAAGTTTTATGTGTTGTTGATGAACTCTATCTCATGGTCGAAACTTGCCTTCTTATTTCCGATCTGTTTGGGATAATAGGAACAATCCTTTGTATAATTGCTTCCTTTGTCTTGATGGCGTTCAGCATCAACTTCAGCGTTGGCGAATCAAGTAGATTTACACTCTTCACAAGGTTTCTAAGATTTATAAAAGATTCTGTGGTCACCCGCGGGCAGAGATACGGATATGAATTATTGGGCTTGGGCTTCATACTGATATTGATAGATCTTCTGATATCATTTTTATGCACACACATCTTTCCCTTGATCGATCTGATATAAAATAGGCGGGATGTAGCTCTTTGCCCCAACTATTAACGACCATTAATTAGCCCAATTATAAACCTAGCAAGAGCTTCGCTCTTTGTAACATCAGTCATCATAGTATCAGTCTTTATTATCATGCTTCCGTCAGCGTAAATGTCATCCAAATCGTCGACTATCAGGATATCAAGAAACTCCTTGTAGCACTCATAAACTCCCGCGGATGAGACCTCAAAACCCCTTGCAGCCATCAGCTTCTCTGCAGGGCCACTGACTGCCTTCTTTCCGATGATGGGTGAAACGCCCACAACGAACTTCTCCTTTAGTATGTTAACCATCCCTTCAAGATTCAGAATGGGCGAGATGCTTGTGATAGGATTGCTTGGCCCAATGAGAACAAAATCTTCAGATTCAAGAGCATCAAGTACCGCATCACTAGGTCTTGCACGGGATATCTCTTCAAAGGATACGTTGATCACATCAGGCTCACCTTTCAGCTCAACCCAGAATCTCTGAAAGTGCATATCTTCGAAAGGAGTCTTTATTATCGTTGATACGTGTTCGTCTGACATGGGTAAGACCTTTGCCTTTATGCCAAGTCCCAAAGCTACCTCTTCTGTTGCCTCGGTCAAGCTCATATTCTGTCTGATGAGTTCGGATCTTTTTATATGTGTGGCCCTGTCCCTGTCTCCAAGCATCATAACCTCATCGTAGCCCATCGAAGTGAGTGTCGTATGGGTTGTGAATGTATCATCCTTGATACCCCACCATTTTTCATCATCTATCAGGCCGGACAAGGTGTAAAGTACTGAATCGACGTCAGGACAGACAAGGTTTCCTGAGACAAAAAGATCTTCAGCTGTATTTACAACCACAGTAATATCCTCTTCGGGGTAAACATTCTTCAGTCCGTTCAAAAGTTTTGGTGTTCCGGTACCTCCTGAAAAGATTATCATACTTGTACTCCAACATACGATCAATGGATGTTATATCTTTATTTGATCCATGGAATGATCCTTTGTGTAGTTGTCCGGTCAAGTATTCACTCAACCCGTACACTGGTTGCTCTCATGGATGTATATACTGTTACATCTCCTCATATATACCTCGTGCTTTTGAATCGCGGGTAAAAAAGGACATATTAATAAGGGTTGAAAGGGACATGAGGAAGTTGGACAGACTACCAATATCAATGTCAAACAGCTCCGATCCATACCCACCATTAGAGGCAAAAAACAAACTGACACGAGGCGTTCTTGAGATAATCAAGAGATATCGTCATCCACTTCTTATTGTTACCAAATCAGACCTAGTTACACGGGATATCGATCTGTTACGTGAGATGGACGCTGTTGTGATGATCACAATTACCACCCTTGATCCGGTCCATAAGAAGACCGAACCCGGTGCACCCTCTCCGAAGAGAAGATTAAAAGCAATGGCTGAACTTTCAGAAGCAGAGATACCGGTTGGATTGAGACTGGATCCGATCATCCCAGGCATCTCAAACGATTATCGTGAGCTGATCGAGTCCACCTATTGTGCAGGTGCATCGCATGTGGTGGCCTCTACGTTCAAACCCAGACCGGACGGATGGAATAGGTTCAAAAAGACATTTCCAAAGCTCTCCTCTGATCTTAGACCACTGTACTTTGAAGAGGGCGAGGTTCACCAGTCTTCAAGGTACCTACCCAAAGAGCTTAGACGGAAGATATTATCAGAGTTAAAATACGAAGTAGAGGACAGGGAAATGACATTTTCCACCTGCCGCGAAGGGATGTTTAAGAATGAAAAAGCATGCTGTGACGGATCTTTCATGTTAAAAGAGCCCCGCCCAACCCAGGGTTGAAGTCTATAACTCCTGTACCTCAAGGACTTTTAATGGGGTGTCTTTCAATGCCTTACCTATCACCGATTTTGCGATCTGCGAAGAGTGTTTTTCATTGTTTGCATCGAATACTTTTAACTTGAAGAGTATCCCGACAAGTGCCGTCTCTGCTGCTACTATGACGTTATCCCTCTCCTCCTTACAGGATGGACAGATCCTCTTTCCTACCTCAAAATCAACGTATTTCAACTTTGGATTAAGTCTCTTTCCAATCTCGGATATGGCAATACTTGCGGCATCATCACTTGATACCACGTCTTTTACTACCCAAGCCCCTTCCAGTAAAACTTGAAAATCACCCATTACTATACTCCTTCACTTCTTCGGAAGATCGAAGTGAGTAAACTTCCGTATTCATCTTTACCTTTACTACCCGTCTCCTCTAATATATTTATCGACTCTCCACCATGCATGCTCTTACGTACTCGAATATCAACAAGAATCGGTATCTCTATATTCCCACTGACAAGGACTGCAACACCGGGTGGCAATCTCTTGATCTCCTCTTCGAGCTCCGAGCTTATCCCTTCGAGACCTTTGCTCAATGCTTTGAGATCATTTGCGTTTGTTATCTTTAGAATGATCTGGGTGTGGCATTGTGATAAGACGTTCTTATCCACCCTTGCAGGTCTCTGAGATATTACCATCAGTCCAAGACCAAACTTTCTCCCCTCTGATGCTATTGTTCGTATTATTTCCGAGCTCATCGTCTTCTTATAGCCCCTCTCGGGACAGAACTCATGTGATTCCTCAATTACAAGCATCCCCGGAGGTACACGACCTATCTTCCTCGCCTCCCAAAGCTCACCGCATACCATCGAGACGACAATATCCTGAAGTTCGGGATCAACTCCATGCATATCTATTATAGAGGTTTTTCCCTTCTGCATAAGCTCCCGGATAGTTGTCGGATTCTCCGATAGGATTCCGGTGTTCATTATATTCTCAAGTGCGTCCATCACAGCCCATTTGGCATTGCTGAAGTCCTTATCGACCTCGGCGATTACGTCTTCAATTGAGTAGAACTCCTTCTGGGAAGAGGCTTTCTTAACCGCACGATATAGGACACCGGTTTGTGTATTTGTAAGAGATGGAATCAATTGAGATAATAATTTTGCACTGGGATTGAATCCGTCGAGTCTGAAGACCTCATCTGCAGCGGGATTTAAAGCCAGATTGGATGGCGTATACGTGACTACCGAATCATACCCTCTTGGCAAGACACCAAACTTATTCATAAGAAGATTATCCTTCTTGTTTCTGTTGACGTTCTTTAGCGAGGTATATTCGCCATGTGGATCGATGATTAGTAGAGGGACTTCTCTTTCGATGAGTTCTTCGATTATGACTCCGGCTGTGTATGATTTACCGCTGCCTGTCTTTGCCAGAATGCTGCAGTGCTGCTGGACCATCTTGTTCACATCAAGACGTACCTGAATATCAGTTCCTTCCAGAAGGCCGATATAAGCCTTTCCGGATGAAAGACCGAGTGTCTTCTTTATAAGGGCTTCGTCTGCGATGTAAACTTTGTTACCAGGGGAAAACGGTCTCTTCGGGGTAACAAGCATATCATTTTGATCTTTTGAGCCGATAGTTACTGCCTTTGCAACGATCTTCTCCTCGGTATCACTTACCCTCCTCCCCATAGCCACACCGATTGCGGCATCGAGTGATAATACGTCGCTCGACCTTGTGATCGATTCGACCTGTGCAAGCACCCAGATTGAGTTATGTAAGACCCTCACATAATCGCCCTTCTCAATATCAGCATCAGAAACGGCGAATTTAAACTCAAACGGACTGGTGTCTCCAAAGATTACTCCGACTAATTCCCTTACCAATTTTATCCCCTCCCACAACTAAATTGCAATTTCATATAAACATTTTGGATAGAATATCTTTGATGACCGATATTTATATATGTTGAGGTGTAATTAGTAGATTGATAAATAATGCTCGTTAAGGAAGTTATCAGTGAAGAGTTGCTGACATTTGCAGAGGCAAAAGATATCCTGAACTCGATCAAAGATAAGCATAATGATGACAGAGAGTCATCATTTGAGAAGAGAAAAGCGATTACTCATGCAAACAAATTTGCCAAAACTGATGGAAAGACCTCGAGAGAGTTGGTTAACAAGCTTGCCGGTTTGGACAAAATGAAAGATGAGATCGCCATAAAAATCGCAGATCTTCTACCTACGACGAAGGATGAACTCAGATCAATATATGCAAAAGAGAGGTTTACGCTCACGGAAGACGAGCTGGATAATATTCTTGATTTAGTAGAACCATATTGCGATTGAATAGATTCATATTTTGGAGGATGTATGAGGTTCGGGGATTCTAAGAAAGTGAAGGAGGAGTACGCTTGGGTCTTAGACTATCTACCATACGGATATCCCGAAGATAACAGGCCAGTCTATCAAAAGAAGCCCACAATCCAGGCAATCGGTGAGAATAAATTCATGCTGATGGAGATCATTCCGAAAGAAGATAAAGTTCCGGAGATGCACGAGAAGTTATACATAGGAGAGGGTGAACGGGAGATAGTCGATCACGTCAAGCGACAACTCACGTATGATGAACTTACCCACGGTGCCAAGATCGAACTACCCTACGTGATTGATGAAATCGTTCAAGAGAAAGAGAGTGATTTCATCGATGTCTATAACGAGTCTTATGCGATAACAACTAGACTACATATGCTTGAACTGCTTCCGGGAATAGGTAAGAAGACCATGTGGTCTGTTCTCGATGAGCGAAAGAAGAGGCCTTTTACAGACTTCAGCGACTTAGGCGAGAGGGTGAAAGGCATGCATCACCCTGACAAACTAATTGTGAAGCGAATCGAAGAGGAGCTAAAAGAAGAAGATATAAAGTACAGGATATTCACTATAAAACATAGCAATACGCCACATCAACACAGTTGAGACGAGAGCTTACACCTTATATCCCTTCAGGTATCATCTGCCTGCCCAGAAGATCCTCGAAAGTCTCCCTCTCACGTATAATTTTTGGTGATCCATTAGAGATCAGGACCTCTGCACATCTGGGCCTTCCATTGTACTGTGAACTCATAGAGAATCCATAGGCTCCCGAATCAAGTACAGCTATCAGATCGCCTTTTACGATCTCAGGCAAGTCTCTATCTTTTGCGATAATATCTCCCGTCTCACATATTGGACCTACTATCGAATAGGTTTCAACCGGTTCACCTGCTGCTTTGTTAGCCACAACTATTTCGTGGTACGAATCATACATTGCAGGACGTATTAGTAGATTAAAACCTGCATCTATTCCCACAAAGTTCTTGTTTGCCCTCTTTACTGTGTTGACCCGGGAAAGTAGTATAGTAGTGTCCCCAACTATCGAACGTCCCGGTTCGATTATCAACTTAAATTTTTTCCCAAGTGACTCGGATCTCTTGCTTACGACTGAAAGCACAATCTCAGACAGTTCGGAAGGTCTTGGTACTTTGCCACCTTTGTGATAATCTATACCCAGCCCGCCCCCGATGTCAATGAATTCGAGATCTACAAAAGAAGATACATTCCCAACCAGATTCATCATCCTCTCGGCAGCTTCTCTGTATACACTTATATCCAGTATCTGTGATCCAATATGGCAGTGAATCCCGACAGGATTTACATTTGGAAGATCTTTTGCCATCTCATACGCATTCACAACCTCTTCATGAGGAATCCCAAACTTTGAAGTCCGAAGTCCAGTTGATATCTTTGGGTGTGTGTCAGGCGAGACATCGGGATTAACCCTGAATGCAATATCTGCCATCTTATCATTTTTAACAGCCAGCTCTGATATCGTTTTCAGTTCATCCAGAGAGTCGACCGATATCTTGACTGAAGAATTTATTGCAACCTCCAGTTCATCATCGCACTTTGAGTTTCCATTGAACAGTATCTTCTCCTTAGGTATACCAGCCTTGATTGCCATCAGAAGTTCTCCAGAAGAGAAAACATCGGCTCCAGCACCTTCTTTTGCAAGTATATTCAGAATTGTAAGGTTCCAGTTTGCTTTGGCTGCATAGTATATATCGGCATCAAGAAACGCAGAGACATAATCTCTGAAGTTTTTTAAGAGCTTCTCTTCATCTGTCACATATAATGGAGTTCCATACCCTTTTGACAGTTCGACCGTATCAACTCCACCTATTGTAAGGTGGCCACCCTTTATATCCAACATACTTTCATCCGCTCAGTTTGATGATCGCCTCTGCAAGATCTCCATTCGATTCTTTCAACGCAGCAACTACATCTTCTTCACTTGCCCCTGTCTGTTCAATAACAAGTTTGACGTCCTCATTAGGTAGGGAGGATATCGATCGCTCTTCCGGTGTCCCGACGATCTGATAAGTCTTTGAACCCATGGCATCCATTATCGTAACCTCTGCATCTTTGAAGACGATCTCACGATCAGACGTCCTTATTATGACTTCTTGAACATCTTCTACTGGGTCAACATTGATACCCATCTGCTTCATCATCTGTTTAACCTTTCTCGGGTTCATTCCCCTTGTTCCACCTGGAAACACACATAACACCTCATTATACTTTCAACATGAATAATAGCACTCCGCTTTATTATCTACTTTTCCAATGGGATAGTGACAGAGATATTTTGATCTCCCTTAAAAATTGGTAAAGACAAAAAATGAAACTCACAAAAATTGTGTATTAAGTGTACGAGTTGGTATTTTATGAAAAATATGTACCAATAGGTAAATTTCTACGAAAGGTTTAAATATGTGTCACTTGTAACCAATAATGGTTACTTTAGCTGATATCAGTTACAGGAAGATGTCGGTTGAACCATCTATTTAAATTATTGGGGGTAAAAGTTTGGGAACGAAAACGAGATCAATTCTCGGTGAGCTTAGTTTGACAAGACGTTCGTTCACTAAGATCACCGCAGCTGTTGCGGCTACTGCTGCAATGTATAAGGGATTTGGCAAACTCGCTAAATACGCAAAAGATACCGGTTACATGGACGATGTGATGGTAGAAGCTGCAGACACTGCTAAAACAGAGCAAGTGAAGAGTATCTGCTCTTTTTGCTCGGTTGGCTGTGGATATATCGGCGTTGTGAAAGATGGAGTCTTCACTGGAATGGAACCATGGGAAGATCACCCCATAAATCAGGGTGGATTGTGTTCAAAAGGTACGGCATTGGTAGATGTCACCAACTCTGAAAAACGACTGAAATATCCGATGGAGAAGGTAGGCGGTAAGTGGAGAAGGATTACTTGGGACGAAGCCATAGAGAAAGTTGGCACTCAGCTAACAAGCATAAGAGATACTTATGGCCCCGATTCTGTCTTCATGTGCGGACTTGTTCACGGATCAAATGAAGAAGCGTATATGTTCAGAAAGTTTGGTATGCTATTCGGGACGAACAACATCGACCACCAGGCTAGGATATGTCACTCAACGACTGTAGCAGGTCTTCTGAACACCTTCGGACATGGTGCGATGACAAATACAATTATCGCCATGCAACACGCAAAATGTCATTTCTTCTTTGGATCGAATGCAGCTGAGGCACATCCTGTCTTCATGCAGAAGATACTTGATTCAAAGGATCGGGGTGCTAAGATCGTCGTTGCGGACCCGCGATTTACAAAAACGGCTGCTAAGTCTGATTTCTACGTTAGGTTCAGGCCCGGTTCGGATATCGCATTCCTTTACGGCCTCATAAATGTGATACTCGAGAACGGATGGCAAGATCAAGAGTACATCGACAACAGAACCTATGGATTTGAGTATGTAAAAGAGGCTGTGAAAGGCTATACCCCTGAAGTAGTTGAGAAGATAACCTGGGTAAGTGCCGACGACTTAAGAAAGGTTGCTGAGATGATCGCAAAGAATAAACCGAGTAATATCATCTGGTCGATGGGAGCAACCCAACACAGTGTGGGTTCTCAGATCATTCGAGCTGCGGCAATATTGCAGTGTATCCTTGGTAACCAGGGAGAATGGGGTGGAGGTTGTATACCAGTCCGTGGACATTGTAACGTCCAGGGTGTAACTGATATGTGTGTCCTGTCTCACTTCTTACCAGGGTATTACGGCGTAACAAGTGAAGGTTCGTGGGATTGGTATTCGAAGGTCTTCACAGATACGCCAAGTACATCAGGCTCCATTACATTCGATGAACTCAAGGGGAGATTTGCAACCTACAATGGCGAGAGCATGATGACCAAGATCGGCTTTGCTGTCTCAAGATGGTATGAAGGGGTCTTGATGCCCGAATCTGATATTGACCAGCCCCATAATATCAAAGCTGCAATCCTATGGGGTGAAGCCACAAGCTCGATTACCGAGATGAAGAGGGAGAAAGAGGCGATGGAGAAACTGGACTTGCTTGTTATCGTCGATCCATTCCCGACAAGCGCTTCTGCAATGCCTGATAGAGCTGATGGGATCATACTGTTACCTGCAGCGACAAGGCAGGAGGGTACCGGTAGTGTGACAACCACCGGAAGAGAGTGGCAATGGAGAGATGTTGTTGTACCGCCTCTCTACGAGAGCAAGACTGACATGGAGATATTCCAGCTTCTCGCAAATAAACTGGGTTTCGGTGCTCATTTCGATTACAGTAGCATAGAAGACGTGACCCGGGAGATAAACCTCGCATGCAGGCCAATTGGTCTTCAAGGGCAGACACCTGAGCGGATGAAGAAGCAGAAGGCGAACGCCCATACATTTGAGACTGAGTATGGAAGAGCTGTAGGCGGTCCTTGTGATGGCGAATATTGGGGATTACCGTGGCCATGCTGGACGACTGATCACCCTGGAACTCCGATACTTTACAATGACAACGCTCCGGTAATGGAAGGAGGGCATGATTTCAGGGCAAAGTGGAAGTATCCTGACGATGAGCCCAATGCAGGAGAGGAGATTGTAAGGGGCAACCTACCACCATCAGGTACGGGAGGCACCATACATTGGACATATAATTACGCAAAGGATCCATCTGGTGAGGTTAACAGACAGGCCCTCAGCGAAGGAAACCCGCCGACAGGTAGAGGAAGGGCTATGCTGAGAGTAGCCGGTTGGACTGATGAGGTCCCCGTACACAGAGAGCCACTGGAGAGTCCCGAACCGGATCTTGTTGCAGCTTATCCTACTTATGAAGATAAGACGTTCTACAGGATACCAACCAATTTCAAGACTGAACAGCAGAGATCGATCGCTGAAGGACGTCACATTAAATACCCAATAGTACTTACAACAGGAAGACAGGTTGAGCATCACGGTGGAAGCGCTCAGACCAGAGGATCAAAATATCTGGCCGAACTTCAACCTGAGATGTATGTGGAGATAAACCCCGCACTAGCTGCTGATAAAGAGATCAAGCACTGGGACTTCGTCTGGGTTGAGTCTGCAAGAGGGAGATGTAAAGTAAGAGCCTATGTGACAGACAGAGTCAACGAGAAGACAGTCTTCATGCCATACCATTGGGCAGGTATCTTCGAGGGCGAATCATATGAAGACAGGTATCCTGATGGTTCCGCAGAGTTCAAAATTGGGGATTCAGCAAACATCATAGCTTCAGCAGGATATGACGAACAGACACAGATGCAGGAGACCAAAGCTGCTCTGGTTAATATCTATAAGGCGTAGGGGGCTAAAAGATGAAATTCGTAATAAATATTGAGCGATGTATCGATTGCGGTGGTTGCTGGGTTGCATGTAAACAGGCAAATGATGTCGATGAGGAGATCCAAAGAATCAGAATAGTGACAGTAGATGAAGGTGTTGCCGGGGAGAAGAGTATACCTGTCCCTTGTATGCACTGTAGTCAGCCTGCCTGCATGAATGTATGTCCGGGAGAAGCGATAAGCAAGAGATCCGACGGAATCGTTCTTGTAGATCAGAGCAAATGCATCGGATGCAGGTACTGTAATATGGTGTGTCCATTCGGATCTCCACAGTTCAAAGAGTCCGGAAGTAAGATGAACAAATGCACATACTGTGTTGAGAGGATAGACGCGGGACTCAGACCTGCGTGTGGTATCTTCTGTTCGACAAAGGCACTGTACGTTGGAAAATCTGAGTCTGATATTGATTCTCACGCAACAAAGATCGGTGCTAGAAAGCTTGTCGAGATAACCGACCCGGATGTGTACATAAAAGGGAACATTTGAGGTGAAAGAGATGAATAGAAAACAAACAATAGCCTTCATGGCATCGATGATTGCACTTTTGGCTATAGGGTTTGCCAGTTCTGTCTCCGCTGAGACCTTCGGAGAGCACCATGCATCAATAGGGCCTTCAATACCAGCCGATCCGACGAACGAAGATTGTCTTAAATGTCATTCGTCGATGCTCAAGGAGGGAGATACTGAAGGAGTAAAAGCATTCCACATAAAACATGTGGAGACTCTGAGTATGAGTTGCATTCAGTGTCACAAAGTAGATGAAGAGTTACCAACTCTCAAACGGCTTGTTTCAGAGGACACTTGTGTGCCCTGCCACGAAGAAGGCAGCATGGGTCGTGAGATCTTTACATCAGCAGATGACGATATGCAAACGACAACTGACGATAAGGAAACGACTACTTCAGACACTACAACAGTTGGAGACGATGACGAAGAAACTCCGGGATTTGAGGTGATCTTCGCTGTGACAGGACTTCTTGCAGTCGCGTATCTTGTACTTAGAAGAAACAAGTGAAGGGGAAAACTACTTCCCCGTAATTTTTAGTCGCTTTAATTCCCCTTAAACAGATTGACGAGAGGCCGTTTTTATTGGGGGATCTGGGGAAAGATATATAACATATTTTAACCAAATTAATAATGAGAGAGGAAGGGCGACTGCCGGTAGCAATCTTACATAGATTGTGGCTGAGGAAAGTCCCCCCACCATCTGGACACACGAACACCGATTGGTGTAGGGCGAGAGTCTTGGCTCTGGCACAGAAACGATACCACCGCATATATATGCAATGATACAGAAATGTTGAGGTCTTATGTTGGTGGGTGGAACGGCGAAACCTCGTGGGTGCAAGCGAAAAGGGCAGATAAGGCGTCCAGACGATGCTCTTTAAAATATGCGCTAAGATGAATGTCGCCTCGAACAGAAGGGGGCTTACTCTCCTCACTCGGGTATTTGAGAGGGGATAGATATCGATTTAAGGAAGAGGGAATATTAATATAGGTAGTGCTAGTTAATAATAGGTGGTATCAATATCAGCTTTTATCTGATGGCATCACTTAATAACGTGGGAGAAACATGATATGGTCGAATATAAACTCGGCATAAGCGGATTGGATGATGTGATAGGGGATGTGAGGGGCGGATCCAATATCATGCTGATGGGACCTCCAATGAGTAAAAAAGAGGTTATTATCAATAACATCGCTTATCAGGGCCTTAAGACAGGGGAATCCTCTATATTTATTTCTACAGGAGAATCCGGCGAGAGTATAATTCGTTGGTTCAAAGATAACGGAAAAGATATCAATGGTTATATCGACAGGCTTGGTGTTATCGATTGCGTATCAAAGACTCTCGGGCTCAACGTCGAGGATACCGAATCTATAAAGAGGATATCTTCGCCGGTAAATCTGACCGGTATCAGTGTAAGTATTACTAACTTTTTTGAAGAATTCTGGATGAAGAAAGGAATCCAGAAATCAAGGCTTTGTGTGGATTCTCTCTCAACGATACTTATGTACTCAAATCTGCAGACTGTCTTCAGATTTCTCCATGTCCATACCAGGAGGATCAAGACTGCAGGAGCTCTTGGGGTATATATCATCGAGAGTGGTATGCATGATGAACAGACAATAACCACTCTAAAACAACTTTTTGACGGAATCATCGAGATAGAAGAAGAGAACGAATCGTACTTTATCAGGGGTGTTGGGTTGACAAAAAAACCAACAAAGTGGTTTGAGTACGAGGCAGACGGTGCAGAGATGATCGTTAAACATAAGGAGAGGTGAGGATGATTGAGATCGGAATCCCTAAAATAGATGATTATCTAAAAGGTGGGTTACCAATCGGAAAATCACTCCTGTATTATATTCATCCGGGTGTGGAAGGGGACATATTCGGCATGCAGACTCTTTACACCAACCTTAGGAAGGGGCATAAAGGGATATGTATAACTACGACAGCCAGTCCTGAGACTTTACGGGAGAGGTTCAGAGAGTATGACTTTGACCTTGAGAAGTACGAAGAAAATTTTGAGATTATCGACGCGTACTCGGCTTTGATCGGTGCAAACTCGTCTGAAAAATATGTTGTTGACAACCCGGAGGATATTAAAAACATCGATAAAGTGATAAGAGAAGCAATTGAGGATTCTTCTGGAGGGCTTATTATCCATGGATCTCTCTCGAATATTATGGATATGTGCGGTGAAGAGGAGACGCTTGAGTATATAGAAGGCTGGAACAAGAGTATGCTATTATATGACGGCGTCGGGATATACAATTTTACAGCCTGGCCCTACTCAGATGAGACCATTAAGAAGGTGAGGGATGAGTTCTTCAATGCCGTTGTTAAGATAGGCGGGGTTGCTGAGAAGGTGATATTCGGGCAATACTATTCTGTCTCCAAGTCCGACTGGACGGATGGTAATCAGAGCCATTCAATTCTATTCAAGATAATTAAGCCGGGAGGTGTAAGGGCTTACCTTCCGAAGATTCTCGTCACAGGTCCTTTCAATGCAGGAAAATCGACATTTATACATTCGCTTTCGACAAGATCCGTATCTGTTGACAGATTCGGGACGACTGTTGCTCTGGATCACGGTCATGTGGACCATAACGGTTTCTCGGCAGATATCTTCGGAACTCCGGGTCAGGAGAGGTTCGACCCGATCCTTAAGACGCTTGGTGGTGAGGCAATGGGTGTTTTTCTTGTGATAGATTCGACCAAACCTGATGAGTGTGAAAGAGCCAGACAGATGCTTGACATTACTAAGACATTTGGGCTACCATCTGTTGTAGTTGCAAACAAGCAGGACATTCCAGGTGCATCAAGTGTTGATGATTTAAAGAGTGAGATGGCCATCTTGGATGAACAGATACCTATAGTACCAGTCGTTGCAAAGGATGGTAAGGGTGTTATTGAAGCGTTTGAAATGCTTATAGATCGGATTATGGTGAGGCTATGAGTACGGTAAAAGATATGCTTGATAAGCTTTTGGATGACCTCAAGAGGGTTGGAAATATCGAAGCTTCGGCAGTGGTCTCGCGTGATGGCCTTCTCATGGCATCGGATATCCCCGATGGTGTCCATGCCGAGACATTTGCTGCAATGAATGCGACGATGATGGGTGCTGCAGAGACGGCCATATCGGAACTTAATAAAGGAATCCCTGACAGGGTCATAATCGAATCAAAAGAAGCTAAAGTAATAGTCACTGGCGCCGGTCAGAAGGCACTTTTAGTTGTCATGTCGAGGCCCGAGGCCGGACTAGGATTGGTTCTCGTAGAGATGGAGAAGGTAACAGAGAAAATTAAAGGGTTGCTGTAAAAGTTGGTCTTGATATTAAAAAATTAAAACTTGCCGAAAAAATCATGAGTAAAGAGATGCATAAACAATATGGATATTCAAGTGTGATAGTGTGAAGGATAAAGTTTATTCTCAATTCTGGTACGAATCAGAAAAAGGTGCTGTGATAAGTAATACTATTAAAGGCAGATACGTCATAACCCCACATAGCTTCCTACATATAGTTACGGAAGAGTACAAGAAAGTTGCAGGAAAGGGGGCAGCTGTAATACTTTATGCAATGGGTTTTGAGGATGGAATCAAGATAGGTCAGGCTATGTCAGATCAATTCGAGATCCATAACATAAAAAAATATAAAAAGGCAATCTCAGCATTTTCCGGGGTGGCGCAAGGTGCTGTAAATTTCTTTTTGGATTATTTTAAATGGGCAACCGTACTTGATCTTGATATGGATCTGGAAAATATGCGTGTCGTGATAAAGCTATCAGACCATGTATTCACGAGATACCAAGAAGGAAAAGAAGAGTCCTACTGCGATTGGATACGTGGATGGATCGCGGGTTTGTTTACAGTCCTTCTTGATGAAGGCATGGCCTGTCAAGAGACCAAGTGTAAGACACTTGGTGATGAATATTGTGAATTTACTATTGGTAGAAAGGAGGAGATTCTACTTGGCTAAGACTGACCTCAACAAAAATATCTTTGACGTCTACGGTGAGTACGCCATATATCACCCAGACCTTATTATAGTGAATCGTAAGGTCTCAAGTAGTATCATTGGCTCCATTTCAAAGACAGTCGATTATAATATTGGAAAGAGGATAGGAAAGATAGTTGCAGAAGAATGCAAAAAACTTTTCAAGAACAATCCACTGGATGCCTCTTTTGAGATTATTGAATACAGCGGATGGGGGCAGATAAAGATCGACAGGAGTGAGAATGTTGTGAAGGTGCGTAACTCACTCGTCTCAAGGTACTATCTAAAACATGAAGGTGCTTCAAATGATACGATTGATGACATTATGAGTGGAATAATTTCCGCTATATTCGAAGAGATCGAGGGGAAGGAGTGCAAAGTTACCGAAACCAAGTGTATAGCGAAAGGCGATGAATACTGTGAATTTACGTTAAGTTTTGGTAATTTAAACGAATAAAATAGCAAAGTTTATATTATGTGTGTCCTTTGAATTGGATACATCGAGAAATAGTATGCGGGGTCGCATGGGTTAAAATGACAACGACAAAAGAGATGCTTGAAAAACTTTTGGATGACCTCAAGAGGGTTGGAAATATCGAAGCTTCGGCAGTGGTCTCGCGTGATGGCCTCC
Organism: Halobacteriota archaeon; assembly: GCA_034189535.1. GTDB lineage: Archaea > Halobacteriota > Syntropharchaeia > DAOWMC01 > DAOWMC01 > JAXHTN01. The sequence goes on from JAXHUQ010000001.1 coordinate 15,503, forward strand.
TTATGACATCAGATATACCCGGTGGCGTCCATGCCGAGACATTTGCTGCAATGAATGCGACGATGATGGGTGCTGCAGAGACGGCCATATCGGAACTTAATAAAGGAATCCCTGACAGGGTCATAATCGAATCAAAAGAAGCGAAAGTTATTGTTACAGGCGCAGGTCCAAAAGCACTTTTGGTTGTCATGGCGAGGGCAGAGGCCGGACTAGGTCTTATTCTGGTCGAGATGGAGAAGGTAACAGGGAAGATCAAAGAACTGCTCTAAAGGTGTTGATCAGCTTTCTTTTTTGTACCACAAATTTATATATAAATAGTTCCATATAGCTACAAGGACTTTAGTTATCCTGTTGAGGGGATATACCGAGCCATATATATGATTGTCGTATTGATCAGATATATCTGCAAGGTGAAATAATGCCAACTATTATTGAGATGTTGGAAAAGATCTTGATGGATCTTAAGATGACAGGGGAGGTGAGCGGTTGTGCTATCGTCTCACGAGACGGGCTGTTGATGGCCTCAGATATTCCAAAAGAGGTGGATGGTGGTACATTCGCTGCTATGAGTGCAACCATGCTTGGTACAGCAGAGACCGCTGCTTCCGAGCTCGTTGAAGGAGTACCTGATAAAGTCATCGTTGAATCCCCCAATGGTAAGATAATCATCTCCGGTGCTGGCTCCAGTGCTCTTATTGTCTGTACAACACCATCTGAAGCGAAGCTAGGTTTGGTGCTTGTTGAGATGGCACGTACTTCGGAAAAGGTCAAAAAAGTGTTGTTATAGGTGATGTTGTTGATCGAAACAGGGATAGAGCATCTTGACAGAAGTCTTGGTGGAGGCATACCTAATGGAAATACACTTCTTTATTACATACAGCCAGGTATCGAAGGAGAAATATTCGGTATACAGACGCTATTTCATAACCTGGAAAAAGGGTACAAAGGAGTCTTTATAACATCTTCGGCTCACCCTTCTGCAATTAAAGAATACTTTCTTGGCTTTGGATGGGATGTAGACAAGTACGAGGGTAAATTTGCTATGGTTGACGCATACTCTGCACTTGTGGGTGCAGATTCCACTGAGAGATACGTGGTCGAGGATCCTGAGAATATTGAGAACATCAATGAGACCATCTCCGAAGCGATGTTGCATTTTCCCGGTGAGGTGATCGTATGTGGGTCACTCTCAACAATAATGGACCTGTGTGGTGAAATAGAGACGCTGAGATGTATTGAGAACTGGAATAAGATCATCTGCGTAAACGACAGCGTAGGAATCTACAATTTTACAGCGTGGCCTTACTCACAGGAGACGATTAAAAAGATTAGGGATGAGTACTTCAATGCCACGATAAAAGTTGGAGGAATAGCCGAGAGGGTCATCTTCGGTCAGTATTACGGGGTGCCAAAGGTGGACTGGACTGACACAATTATAGAATCCGTTTTATTCAGGATATACCGTCCTGGCGGAGTAAGGGTATATCTACCAAAGATACTGGTGACGGGGCCATTTAACGCTGGGAAATCTTCATTCATCCGCTCGCTTTCATCAAGGTCTGTTTCTGTTGATAGGTTTGGTACAACAGTGGCATTAGATCACGGTCACGTTGATCATAAAGGTTTCTCCGCCGAGATATTCGGAACGCCCGGTCAAGAGAGGTTCGACCCGATCCTTAAGACGCTTGGTGGTGAAGCAATGGGTGTTTTTCTTGTGATAGATTCGACAAATCCTTCAGAATTTTCTCGCGCAAAACGTATGCTCGACATCACCAAGACGTTTGGATTACCATCGGTTATTGTCGCAAACAAACAGGATATGCCCGGTGCATCAAGCATCGAATCTATCAGAACGCAGATGAAACTTCCCGAAGACATTCCCATAGCACCAACGGTTTCAAAAGAAGGTGAAGGGGTAAAGGAAGCGTTTGAGATGCTTATTGATCGTATTATGGGAGGATTATGAGTACAGTAAAAAATATGCTTGATAAACTTTTGGATGACCTCAAGAGGGTTGGAAATATCGAAGCTTCGGCAGTGGTCTCACGTGATGGCCTCCTCATGGCGTCAGATATTCCTGGTGGTGTCCATGCCGAGACATTTGCCGCAATGAATGCGACGATGATGGGTGCTGCAGAGACGGCCATATCGGAACTTAATAAAGGAATCCCCGACAGGGTCATAATCGAATCAAAAGAAGCCAAAGTAATAGTCACTGGCGCCGGTCAGAAGGCACTCTTGGTTGCCATGTCGAGGCCCGAGGCAGGGCTCGGACTAGTTCTTGTTGAGATGGAGAAGATATCGGAAAAATTGGCGGAGGTGCTCTAGATGGGGGATACGGAAAATTCCATACCATTTTTTGATAGGGATGAGGAGTCGAGACACTTCAGGATAGGAGGTGTACCACATGCCCTGATCGATAACGAGACAATTGCAGAATTATATGTACTTCTTATCAGATCAATCGGAAAAGAGATGACAAGAAGATTTTTTTACGATTCGGCCAAGAAAGCCGCGTTTAATCTGCAGAAAAGGATGATTGAAACATCTGATGCAATAACTGATGATCCGGACAAGATCGTTGAGAGAATATCTATGTTTCCATATTATCTCTCCAGTTATGGATATGGTACTGGTGAGACCATAAAATCAGATGCGAGTTCAGGTAAGTATGTTTTCAGGATAGAACATTCCTTCATATCAGACGAGTTGAAGACCAGAGGTCTTGAAGATCCTACATGTTCATTCATAGCCGGTATCTTTGCCGGACTTGCCGAAGCTTGGACTGGAGAGGAGTACTCCTGTAGAGAGCTACATTGCGCCTCGAACGGATCTCCATTCTGTGATTTTGAACTCTTCCCCGGATCTCTCACCGACAAGTTCTTCGGAGAGATTGAAAACATAAAAGACGTACTATCAAAACTGGATATTGCGGTGGAATCGATACATGAAACCATGCAGACAAAAAATGTGAGATCAAAAGTCAAATAAAGACTTCTGAGAAGACCCGGGATTAGGCAGTTCTATGGTGCCGTACTTACCGCCACCACCCGGACGTACTATCACCTTGTCATCTCTGAACGCCTGTATTGATTCGGCTATCCTCTTATCAACAACCATATCATTTGTGGGGATATCCACAAGGACGGTAGCCTCATTCCCATACTCGCTCACAAGAGAATTCCAATTCTTCTTTACTGTCTCCGAATTAGGCTTTAGACCGAGTGCCATCGCGATTATCTCTGCAAGCGGTATGAGGTGAAGATACGGCGGTCTTTCATCAGGATGCTGTGTCTTGCACCCCACTGCAAGTTCATCAACTCTGTCACGAACACCTCTCACAATCTTTCCGCCGCAAGAACATTTAAAACCACATTCCAACGAGTCTTTCAAAGGTTGATGTTTATAACATTTACTACAAGCTGTCTCGTTGTATTTACCTTCTTGCGGGGGCATTCCAACGTTGAGAGTAAGCCTCCTTCCACCTTCATTTTTGATGGCTTTTTCGACCTCTTCAAAACTGAGATGGCCTAACTTCATACGATTCAGCTCTCTTGCAAGCCGAATTGGCCATGGAGAATGTGCATCGGAGTTTGATAAAAAAGCTTTGCTTCTAAGCTCACTTATTCTGTCGGCATAATCGGAATCCGCACTCAAACCTAGCTCAATAAAAGATATGTAATCTCTCAAGTCTTTATAGCATTCATTGAGGGAATCATGATGTGCATAAAGTGAGGTCCATGGTGTGAAGGCATGAGCAGGACCTATCAGTGCTGAGACATCTCTTGCATACTCGGCAACCTCCTCCCCATCAAGATCAATCCTTGGTCTACCGTCCGTATCGATGTTATGTGAGTACCTTAAAAATAGCTCATAAAGCTCTTCTCCTTTAGATATTGAAGGAATTATGAGCAAGTGGTGAACTCTATTTATATCTTCAACTTCTGTGGTCAGAATGAATTTTATATCGTCCTGGGTAAAGATTCCATCTGATTCTTCCAGACGCTTTATCTCAGATAGCCATTTTGGGTGAAGGCAGTCACCGGTTCCGAGAAGCTCGACACCTTTCTTCCGTGATCCCTCTGCAAGTGTCTGCAAGTCCATTCTTGAAGAAGTGGCAGCAGAATACTTGGAATGAATATGCAGATCCGCGGCTACTTCAATAATGTCCACAAATAACCATCTTATCTTATATATCCGAGATCCTCTTTACCCATGAGATCTTTCGGTGCCTGCATCATCTCCATCTCACGTATCTTTGCGACGATCTTCTCCATATCTTTTGCCCTTTCTTCAAGTGCTTGCATATCGATCTCGATATCAAGTGCCCTTGATATAACACTCAAAACCGCCTGAGCGCTCTTAGGATCAACAAGATATCCGGAAGTTACACCCATGAGGCAGGCGGCCTCAATGTTACGTCTCTTGGCCATTCCAAGGAGAAGGCCGGATACGCCTACTATTCCACCTCCAGGCTCGTCCTCTCTGAATTCGACCCCATAACTCTTGATCTCCTTAATGAGATTGATATCGTTAACAGCTCCTAGTACGACCTGATCGTCAACCAGCTGCCCAATACCGTACCCTCCCAGTGTGTAGATTCGCTTGACTTTGTACTTCTCGGCTACCTCGAGGAATGCATCTGTGAGTATATAGTGTCCAACATTTGTGGCACTCTGATAATCACCAACAAGCAGAAGCAAATCTACATTTTTTGAGCTCCATGCATAGATCTCGTTCTTGACGAGTCGCACCGATCCGTCTGCCATGACTAGAACCTGAGGAGGGAAATGTGTAGAATAGACATCTACCACCTTAACAGCATCTAACTCTTCAATCATATGCTCTGCAACAAGCTTGCCGACATGACCGACACCTGGAAGACCCTCAATCATTATCGGTTTCTTCAACGACAAATTATTTACCGTAACAACTTCAACGTCTTTCATAATGTATCAACTCCTTCTTCATCCTTCTTCTGTATTCCCCATACTTGTCTTCTATTGAGAACCGTGGTGGGCTTGGGTTACTCAAATATCCGCAACATTTCGGGCATACATCTTTAAGCGTGTAAAGGTTGCAGATGTCACATCTTTTAAGTCTGGATCTCATCTTTTCTGAATATTGTGCCTGTGGAACTCCCCACTACCGCCATATTTTTTTATGACTTTGACTGCAGATTCCCCTGCTGCACGAAGAGCGTTCTCGGCACTCTTGTAATCCGGCGCTATAACATGGATCCTATATGTTGGGGCGCCTACATAACTTGCCTCAAGATTTATATCTTCATCTTTCTTTCTAATTGCGGCCTTCAATGCCTTTTTTATGCAGCCAATACCGTCCGCCTCAGGACATGTTAGGTCCACATAACCAGTTATTTCGACCTGAGGCATCTTTATATTTTCTACCGCAACCTCATAGATCTTAATCGCAATCTCTTCTTCCATCCCGCTATCTATGAGCACCTCATAACCGTTGATCGCGGCGTCTTCAAATGCAGGATAGACGCTACCATAGACCTCATACATCTGCTCATAAAGTTTATTTAGCTTCGTAGAGTCAACTTTTGTTGAGGCTGTGACAAAACCCATCCATTTCTTGGCTTTCGCCTCATTCTTCCAATCCTGGATTTTATCTCTTCTTTGATGCTCATTTACATCTTTTAAGGATAGGTCGATGTGAGCTTTCACAGGATCGACATTGAATACCTTACAGACTATCTTCTGGCCCTCACGTATGTGATTTCTGATATATTTAACCCACCCGGATGCAACTTCGGAGATATGAATGAAACCTTCCTTATCCCCATACTCATCCAGTGAAACAAAGGCACCAAAGTCCAAAACTTTCTTGACAGAGCAGACAACCAGCTCCCCCACTTCAGGCCATCTCTTATCCTGCATCCTTCACTCTACCCCATTACATCAAGTATCTGGGTTTTAATATTTGTCTTACCGCCAGTTGGTTCCGCAAGTGTACGTCCGCAAACAAGACACTCGATGAGCGTACTGGCATTACCGAATATAACCTGCTCGTTACCACAGTCGTTACACTTCACTTTAAGAAATTTACTTCTCGGAACCATCCCTTCGCTTGAACCTGTCATCTTAATCCACCAACTCAAACTTGGATACTCTAAAACCTTTTCTCAGATGTGCCTTTTTACATTCACCACATCTGTATACAACGTTCACCTTCTTTGTGGGTTTATCCCCACCGGGAACTTTCGAGAACTTTCCCGAGTTTCCTATACCTGTCTGCCTATGTTTCTGTCTTGTTATACGGGTCATCGATGATGCTCTTCCTTTCTTCACCTTTTCAACACTGTGAACCGTATGCTTTTTGCAGAAAGGGCAATGTGTCCGAATATTCTTTGGCATCTTCATTTACTTCAACCTTCATTAAAAATCAAAAAATAAAAGAGATGCAGATAAAAAACCTGCATCTTGAAAGATTCTTATGGAAGAATTACAGATGCGGTACCTACAATTACCGTCTTCTGTATTCTGTACTTATTATCTCCTTCTGTGATGTACTCGTCGCCTTCCTTGAAGTAACCTTTCTCTTCCTTCTCAGGAGTAACAAGGGTCTTTGACTCTTGCCATACATCAAGGTCCACAATCTTCTTCCCGTCTTCTTCGTACTTCTTTGTTATTTTTCCTTTACTGATCAACATGTCATCCGGTCGCCCCATACTTCTCATCTGGACATCGATCATCTTGACCATTCCATCCGGTCCTGCCCAGTCTGCAAGCATATGGTTTACATGAGCCATGTTAAAAAGACCATGAGATATTACATCTCCGAGGCCTGCCTTCTCTGCTACCGCAGGGGTTGTATGAATCGGGTTCACATCTCCGGAGGCTTTGGCATACTTTTTCAGTTGATCCCTTGTGGTAGGACCTTTCTCAAGACTTATCTCATCACCAACATTTATCGCATCAAAATTGCCTATTTCCATCAAAGTCACCTCCTTAGAAACCGCCTGGTCTTATTCCTGCTGTAAACTCTGCAACCGTGGCCTTCTCTCCATCCTGGTTCACGAACGTGGACCTGAGAATGATCCAAAGCATCTTGTTCTTCTCATAGACATCAACTATCTCGGAATCTGACTGAAGAACATCTCCCGGTCTGACAGGTGCATAGTATTCGTACTTCTGTCCGGTGTGTAGTAACTTGCTGAAGTTCTTAATAAGTCCTTGAACTGTTGCAAGACTTGTAAGCCCGGATATTGCATAGGCAGCTGCAAACTCTGGTGGGGCTACAGGGCCACCCTCTACATTCTCATCCACATATCTCGGATCCATGTGATTTACAGCTTCACAGTATGCTGTAATCTTCTTCTGCATAACCTTGTACCGTCCACCTTTCACATGCATCCCAATAAATTCCTTATACTTCTCTCTCGATTTTTCAACTTCCTCGTCCTCTCCCATATAAAGTCAACTCCTTACAGTATCTGTGTATAATACAAAGTTCTACATTAAAACCATTTCGGATATGACTCACCCGTCATCTATCCCGATTAATCTTCCACTCGGTTCTGGATAAAATTCCACGGAGTGTGTTTACTTCTCTTCCTGTAAGTTCAGCCCTACCCAGTATCCTCCTAATCATGAGCAGAGTCTTATTTTTTTTATGCCGAGGGTAGTTGATCTCACTAAGCAGATGTTCACAGTGGTCATACAAGCGTTCTATATTCTCTTTCTTAACGAGAGGTATACTACCACTGCCGGCAACTATATCACTCAATTCATAAAGGATAACAGAGACAGCATGTGAAAGGTTCATCACAGGGTAATTAGAGTCGGTGGGTATGTAAACCACCATGTCACACCTCTTGATCAGATCGTTGACAAGGCCAATATCCTCCCTACCAAATAGTATGGCTACTCTTCCCTCTCTTTCATTCAACTTATCTTTTAACTCTTTTGGGGAAAAATAGGGCAATCGCATATGTTCGCCTGTGTTTGTTCCGATCTTGGATGTTGTTCCAATCACAAGGGCGGAATCACAGACCGCTTCTCTTATGGTGTTTACCCTTCTTGCACCTTCCAGGACATCAACGGCATGCGACGCCATAGCATACGCTTCACTCTCCAGCTCGCATGGGCTAACAAGGACAAGGTCCTGAAAGCCGAAGTTCTTCATCGCTCTTGCAACCGAACCAATATTTCCACAGTATATCGGCTCTACGAGAACGACCCTGAGATCGATCATAAAACAATTTCTAGGCCAAGCTCCTCTGCCAGTTCCTTATACCTGTTTCGTATAGTTACTTCAGTAACTCCGGCTACGTCAGCAACCTCTCTTTGGGTCCTATGTTCACCGTACAGTATCGACGCAATGTAAATGGCTGCTGCAGCCACACCTGTCGGACCTCTACCACTCGTGAGTTCCTTCTCAGATGCCTGTCTAAGAATTTCGACAGCCTTCCCCTGAACCTCTCCCCCAAGTTCCAGTCCTGAACAGAACCTGGGCACGTAATCGATTGGTGAGGTTGGCATAAGCTTCAGTTTCATCTCCCTACTCATGAACCTGAATGTTCTTCCTATCTCCTTTCTACTTACCCTTGAGACTCCGGCTATCTCATCAAGCGTCCTTGGTACGTTACACTGACGACACGATGCATAAAGTGCGCCAGCTGCCACACCCTCGATGCTCCTGCCTCTGATCAGGTTCTTGTTCACAGCCGTTCTATACACAACAGCTGCGTTCTCCCTCACATTCCTTGAGAGTCCAAGTGCTGATGACATCCTATCAAGCTCTGATAATGCAAAAGCAAGATTCCTCTCGGTTGCATTATTGACACGGATACGGCGCTGCCATTTTCTCAATCTATACAGCTGTGCCCTGTTCTCCGATGATATCAACTTCCCATAAGAATCTCTATTTCTCCAATCGATCATGGTGCTTAGACCTTTGTCATGAATTGTGTAAGTCATAGGGGCTCCTACCCTTGACCTCTTCATCCTCTGATCATGATCAAAAGCCCGCCACTCCGGGCCCATATCGATTAAATCCTCGTCTATGACGAGCCCACACCCGTCGCAGACGAGTTCTGCCCTCTCGTAGTCGTGGATGAGGTTCCGACTACCACATTCAGGACATTCAACTGTTCGCTCTTCATACCCACCTGTTTTCTCTTTAGTGGGTGCTTTCTTTTCAACTTGTTCCACTTACGACCACCTTATTTACGAAAGATAGACCCATTCATCCCGCAATTTTTGAATTTCACGCTCAGATAAGCCCGTAATCGGTTTGATTGAGATATAAGGTTGCTTAACCGGGCCGAAGAGGTCATAAACACTACCGATCTCTTCCATCCTCTTTGTAACTACAGTAGATCCAATACTTACAGCTCGTATCGGATCCCCTCTATAATCTTCCTGTAATTTTCCCCTCAAGAGAATCTTGCCTTGGCCTGTTATATGAACGACTCTACCCAGCTTCTTCACTCTACTTAACCTCAAGATTAATATAACGTCAAGGTTATACTATATAAAACTAACGCAAGCTTTATAAAGAGTTATGGCCATAGATATAAGACCGTCTATTTTATACCAAAAGATAAGATGATAGAAAAAAACAGCAAGAAGCGGAGATAAATGACTGCTCAATAAAGTCTATTGATCCCTTGAATGAGCGCTTCGATCGATGCCATAATTATGTCTATGTGTGCACCTCTAGCCGATATCACTTTGTCCCCCTTGCTCAGTCTCACGGAAACTTCAACGAGGGCGTCAGTACCTCCTTTTATGGCATCGACATGATATTCTTCCAATTGGACCTCGGTGATATTTCGTGTCGCCTTCCTCAAAGCATTTATCGCCGCGTCAACAGGTCCCACCCCAGTTCCTGCCTCAATGACATCTCTCCCATCGATGTTAAGTTTGATCGAAGCCGTCGGCATAATCATCTTACCGGATACAACAGTAAGGTCGGATAGTTTGATCTTCGGCTCGTTTATCACTTCCAGAACTGTCTCTGCGATAGTTTGTAAGTCGGTATCAGTAATTCTGGTACCTTTGTCACCCATATCTTTAACACGATCTAAAATCAAACCCATCTGCTCATCAGTTGCTTCAAGATTCATCTCCTTTAATGCCATCTTCACCGATGCCCCTCCGGTGTGTTTGCCGAAGATGAATCTTCTACGACGTCCAACCGTTTCAGGAGGCATTGGTTCGTATGTCGCCGTATCAGAACTGAGGCCATGTATGTGGATCCCCGACTCATGAGTAAATGCATTGTCGCCGACTATCGATTTATTGGGGGCCACATCCATCTTTGTTAGCCTACTAACCAGTTTTGAGATATGGTAAAGATCCTCCTTGACTATCCCGGTATCAACATTGTAGAGGCTTTCGAGGATCATGACAACCTCTTCAAGACAAGTATTACCCGATCTCTCTCCGATACCATTCACGGTTACATGGACCTGAGAAGCGCCCGCATTGATGGCGGCAATGGAGTTTGCCGTAGCCAGTCCGAAATCATCATGGCAGTGCACGCTTGCGGGTACACCCAATTTGGAGAGCACACCAAATACCTCTGTTGCTCTTTCAGGTGTAAGAACGCCAACCGTATCACAGAAGCATATCCTCTCGGTACCTGCCTCGATTCCTTCGGAGTATAACTCAATCAAGAAGTTCAGATCAGCCCTGGAAGCATCTTCCCCGCTAAGTTCTACGATCAGTCCGTGATCTCTTGCGTACTCTAGGCCCTCAATAGCACCTCTTTTTACAGTCTCCCTATCTTTTTTTAGCTTCTTCTCAATGTGTAAGTCTGATGATGGAACTACGAGGTGAATGGAGTCTACATCGCAGTCGAGTGCAAGATCAATATCTTTGATCAAAGAGCGAGTGTATACGCAAATCTCTGCATCAAGCCCTTCACCAGATATAAGTTTTATACCTTCCCTCTCACCTTCGGATGTTGCAGGTGATCCGGCCTCGATTACTTTCACTCCAATTGCGTCAAGCTGCCTTGCGATCTGAAGTTTCTCTTCCGATGTCAACGAAACACCCGGTGACTGCTCACCATCCCTCAGTGTTGTGTCAAAAAAATTAACCAAAAGACCATACCTCGCGTTAGATAAACTCCATTTAACTAGGTGTAGTAATTTAAATATTTTGTGATTTAAAGAAGAGATAAATGCAGTATTACTAATCGGCAAAATTAGTAAGAAGTAATAGGGTTTGTTGCCAATTCCTGATATGTCGATGGAGGGTAATTATGTGCGATCTCACCGAATGTATAATGGATATAGTAAAGGAATTTGAGGGGGACTCCCGGCTTAAAGAGGAATTCACACAAAAAATTGAGAAGTCTTCTAAGTATACAATCGGAACGACAAACCTATACCCAGGGGAAGGGGAAGAGGTAGGTCTTTTTAATGATCTCGTCTCCCGTCTCGAGGATTACCTGAAGGATCGTCTCAATGAGTCAGGAGAAGTACAGATACTTGAGATATCCTCCGGAGAAAATATAGACATAGGGATCAAACAGGCCGAGGTTCTTTGTGGCAGGCTCTTTGAGATATACTGCTACAAATGCTTTTCAATCACATTTCTTCGGGTGTGGTTGGAAGAAGGGATCTTCATTAAGAAGAGGTGGATAAGCGTGGACGTGGATGAACTCACAGGCACACCTTGGTTCAATGAGGGATAATAAAAGTTTTTTACCTTGAAGAGATGCAACGCTCAATACTGTCCCTTATTCCTGCATTTTTGGTAACTTGTGTGTAGACTGAGAGGTATCTGTTACTCTTCAAGTTTGCATCAAAACAGTTGAGGATTTTGCCTATTGCCATCTCATACCTCTCTTTGATCTCCCCTTCAAATTTTATGTGATTGTACTGCACAAAACCGTCAAGATATACACTACAATCCCCAATGAGAACTGATATCTCGTCATTCATATCCTCTTCACTTCTGAAGACGTCTGATTTCTCGAAATCAATGATGAACCACCTCCCTTCGCTATAAAGCAAGTGTTCTCCCTTCAGATCGTTATGCTTTACGCCTGATTCCCAAAGTGATGATAGTAGGTTGTTCAGGTTCTTCAACTTGAAACTCTCTTGTTCGCCGATGCAATACTTCCTCAGGGACTCTTCGATTCTTATGTGGTTGTCGATGAAACTCATCCAGAATATCCCTTTGACATCGGAGAACTCTTCTTCCAGCTCCTCATCATACATATAATCGAAAGGTTTCGGTACATTCATAAACTTGTATAGGTCGGTAAGGACCGAAAACTCTTTTTCACCAAGTTTTCTGTCCATTATCTTCGCGATTATAAAATTACTCCCGTTTGGGATCTCATAAGTTATCCTGTACAGTTTGTGAGTTGCCCAAACTCCAAAGACCGGTGGATAGTATCCTTCAACAAGAATTGCCTTCTTCTCACCTTCATCAGGACGAATATTTGTTGAGTTGTTCAAGAGGTGATCCAGTTCCGTGAAGTTCAACAAGTTTATTGGAAGCGAAGCTTGCGGAAGCAACCTCTTCTGTTCGGGTGTCGGAAGGGTCTTGAAGTCATCTGATATTCCCAAATGCGAATTTATCGCCACCCATGGCATGACAGCTCACTCGATTGAAGACTCTACAACTCTTCTGATAAATAGATTGGTATAATGGAACCAAAGTTTTTAAATTCTGAGACCGTCCAGGAGTGCAAGAAAGATTGCGGAAACGATGATGTCTGCCGTTGATCCGGGATTTATCCCTTCTTCTATCAGGCGATCATCAAACTCTCTTATTACTTCCATATCAGGATCTTCCAACAGGGTTGAAGCCTCACGAGATACCGAAGCTGCCTTCTCTTCTCCAGCTTTGATTGCAATTAATGTGTCGGGTTCGGAAGCGAGGGCTTCAAGGAATGTTAGTACAATGGCATCATTGATCTTCATCTTCTCTGCCTTCTCCTTCAAGACGGATGCGTATTTGAATGACCTCTCAAACCCCACTGTAAGTTCCCTTGCTATCTGATCATACGATGAGGATATCTCCATGAGATCAAAAAAAGTAACATCATCGCGCTTTATTTTTTCATGAATGCTTGGGTCATTCAGGTCAAGATCGTCCACCTCACCTACCTTCACTTCAGTAGTCTTAAAAGCCTCACAAAGGTAGATGGCATCTTTGTATGTCGTCTCCTTTATGATCCTTACAGCCTCTATTCTCACATCATTTATCGTCTCACTGAAACCTGCTGCCATCAAGAGTGGCAAAAGTAAGAGAAAGGAACCGAAGTGAGTATTCCCCCCACTCTGCCATTTGCCACTCTCAATCGTAGCACTTTTTAGGAGTTTTCCAAGACCGCATCTCTTCTCTGTCGCCTTCAGTAGCACCGGATATACAGCTACTGCTGATGCAAGAAAATGTTCATACTTCGTATCGTCGTAGTCGTGATCCCTGTCAATATTCCCTGGTTTTGGTGTTGCTGAGACCTCAAGTAACATGGCAAGCTCTGCGCACCTTGCTGCAAATTCTCGTTGCATAATCTTTCTAAGGGTAATCTGGCCAAATAGCAAAAAGGTTATCTTTGAAGGTATAGACATTATCAACCAAGGCAATGACGTCGTTACTTCAGAAGCTAAGAGAAGAGGAGGATCAGAGGGCAAGACTCTTCCTTTTAGCATGGATCGCCTCCATATGCGGGACTGCATCGATTGTGATAGGCGGTATAGTCCTTATATACATCGCCCTTAAGAACTACGTGTCCTGAGATGCCTATTTTGACATCCAACTTTGTATAAAAAACATATTATTGTAGAGCATCCTTGCCCTACAATCGTTGATTATCTCTTATAACCAGATGTTACTATATTTAGCATAACATTGTATAACATTAGTACATACTATCGCCGACATTAATACTAGTCAGTTCTTTTTCCACGCATTCCGGACAAGTATTCTTGCCTTTTATCTTTGTATTACAGCTGCTACATATTGGTTTCCCACAGAGATCGCATTTTATATCCGTATCGACATCCGGATGATTTATACATTTCATATCCAATCACCAATTTTGCTATAAATAGCTTTCATTGATCTCATTCTATAAATAGGTTTATATATCTCATGTAGGTTTATGGTTCATATATCTCACGTCTCCTATGCCATCTGTATCCATCTTTATTATTGTTCCAAGCAGACAAAACGAAACATTTAAAGAATTACAGCCTCATACCGATATAAGGAGCTTGGAATATGGCGAATATAAGTCTTGAAGATCTAGCAAAATTATTGGAGATGTACGATGTTGAGGAGATATCCGGAGTCAATATTGAGGGTGACATCGAGATCGAATTATCAGAAGGAACAGATGGTGCCAGCATCGGACTGATGTTGGGTCAGGGGATAACACAGGCGGCTATGGGGCTGCTGAACCTTGCAAGATCTGCAGGTTATCCGGTTGATAGTGTTTTGCAGATGCCTGCGACTATGATGGGTATTGAACAGATGGGGGCACGTGCAGCTAAGCTAGACTCACTTATACCAGCCAAATTCAATGTTGGAAAAGAAAAGTGGATTGATCGGGTAGAGGAAGTGACCATCGGTGCAACATCATCGGATGGAGGGTCAAGAGGTAATGTGATAACGATTGGTGGTCAGACTGCCATGCCATTCTACAGCTTCGACGGTGAGATTCCGAACCCCCCGGCGGTTACGATTGACTGTTTTGATATACCAATACCACTTGCAAAGGCTGTAAAGACTCATTATGAAGATGTAATGAGTGACCCTGGTGAGTGGGCAAAGAAGAATGTAGAGAAGTTCAAGGCAGACATGGTCACGATTCACTTGATTGGTACGGACCCCCTGATAAACGATACCCCAGCAAAAGAGGCCGCCAAGGTAGTGGAAGAGGTTCTTCAGGCAGTAAAAGTTCCAATCGTCATAGGTGGTTCGGGAAATCCTGAGAAAGATCCCGAGGTGCTTGAGAAGGCTGCAGAAGTTGCAGAGGGTGAAAGGTGTCTCCTTGCATCAGCAAATCTAAATATGGATTATGAGAGGATTGCAAACGCTGCAAAGAAGTACGGACATGTGGTACTTTCTTGGACCCAGCTCGACATAAATGACCAGAAGACCCTGAACAGGTATCTCTTCAAATTGGGAATAGAGAGAAGCGATATCGTTATAGATCCGACAACTGCTGCTCTTGGATACGGACTCGATTACGCTTACACAAACATGGAGAGGATAAGGATGAGTGGGCTGAAGGGCGATAAAGATCTATCATTCCCTATGTCATCCGGGACCACAAATGCTTGGGGTGCTCGTGAAGCATGGATGAAGGATTCACCGATAAAAGATGATTCTGACTGGGGTCCGAGGGAGTATAGAGGTCCGATTTACGAGATTATTACAGGTCTGACACTTGCCCTTGGAGGTGGTGATCTCTTCATGATGATGCATCCTGGTGCGGTTGCGGTATTCAAGGAGATCACACAGACACTATTTGGTGCGATAAAGAAGGATCAAGTGGATATATCCAACTGGATCACAAAGACCTAATTATTTCTTTAAGATAGATAATGAGATGAAAAAGCCTGAGTCTTTTCAGGCTTACTTATTTTTTGTTTTTTGATATACTTATTATGTCACCGACTATTGTACTTGCGGTCTCTATAGATCCGGCACCTTTACCGGTAACTGTAATCTCACCTGCAAGATCGGTCTGAATTGATGCCACGTTGAGGGTTCCTCCTATTGAGAGTGGATCTCCAATGGGGATAAGTCTGGGTGCAACACTTAGAACATCTCTGCTCACTTCTCCTACAAGTTTTATCAGGTATCCCTCATCACGGGCAAGTTGAAGCGCATCGGTAGTGACGTGGCGTATACCTGTTACCTTCACATCATTGTAAGTAACATTGAGACCGAAGATGGAGTTTGCAAGTATCACAAGCTTACAGGCAGCATCTATTCCATCAACATCATAGGTCGGATCAGCTTCTGCTATGCCCAGATCCTGTGCCTCTGTTAGAACGTGTTCATAGGGTAATCCATCCTCAGCCATTCTAGTAAGGATATAATTACAGGTACCATTGAGTATACCAGTTATACTCAAGATCTCATTACATGCAAGATCATCCCTGATCAGGTTAATGATCGGCATCGCACCACCTACAGTTGCTTCATACCTTAAGCCAACATCATTTGCTATTGCAAGATCCATCAACTTCTTATAGTTGAGTGCGAGTGGACCTTTGTTTGACGTGACAAGGTTCCTCTTATTCTCAAGAGCGGTGATCATATGTGTCATTCCGGGTTCGCCGGTCTCTTTATTTGTCGGAGTGGTCTCAACCACAATATCATGATCGATCTCTTCAATCATTCGGACTCCGGCCATATCGAGTGCTTCAATCTCCTTATTCTTTGCCTTCTTCAGAATATCCTCAAGATCTAAACCAGACTCATCCACAACGGTTCCCCATATATCAGAAATTGCTACAACTTTGAGATCGATCCCCAATAATTTCATATAATCATATTTTTGCCGGATCACCTGTGCAACACCACGCCCTACAACCCCAAATCCGACGATTGAAACCCGTATCACTTTCATGCTATACCTCTTCAGTTGCTAAACCCGTAAAGATGCTTAATACTTATATATCTGCCTATCTTCCTCATCGCCACCATTTTTACTGAGTCGAATTGAAATTTGTAAGTCAAATCTTTAGGTTATGAACATAGTTTTTGTAAAAGCATGTCCATTATATTTATAAGGGGGACAAGGCTTAGTATTATTAAAATATGGGTGTTGAGCCTAAATTTAATCGCATGTTTATTCACCTCTTGGAAAGCCTTATTCCTTTGTGCTCCTCACCCATTTTTATGCCCAATTTTAAAGGAACGATTTTGGCTTTAGAATCCACACTCTTTACTTCCAGGTCACAATAGTCAGTACGTCTTCATCACAGAGTTCATGATCAAGACCGACCTTCTGGCCTGCGTGTTTTGCAGATGGGCCCCAGACCATCGCATATCTGAACTTCTTCTCAAAGTTCCTGTGCAGTTTTTTACAGGCAACCTCTACCTTATCACCATCTTTCAAGATCAATGGTTCTTCGTAGTCTGTTTCCTTGCCTACCGGTTTCATATAAATCCGTTTTAGCTTTAAATGGGTGAATATGCTCTCTCTTGTCTCGTCCAAACCCTCACCATTTTTAGCAGATATGGCGATCACATCAAGGTCCCTGCCCTTTATATCTTTTACAGTCTTCTTCAGTTGTGCCCTTTCTATCAGATCCGACTTGTTTATGATTGCAACAGCAGGCACGTAAATTTTATTTTGAGAGAATGAATCTATCAGTTGATCCTCTGTAATATCACCGCGTACAATGATCTCGGCATTTAATATGAACTCCGAAGCGATAGTCTTTATCAGGTCCTCGTTCAAGTGCGTAAGTTTCCCTGTAGTATTTATTATGAGTCCTCCCTGCCCTTTCTTCGTGACAAGAACATCTGGCTTTTTCCGGTTCAAACGTAACCCGGCATCGTAAAGCTCTCTTTCTATCACCTCAAGATCATCGGGACGTTGCCCATCCACCATAAGTATAACTAGATCGACGTTTCTTACCGCCGATAAGATCTCCCGTCCCCTCCCTTTTCCCTTTGACGCACCGGTAATAAGGCCTGGTAGATCCAGAAGCTGAATATCTGCCCCCTTGTACTTCATCATTCCCGGAATCGCATCAAGTGTTGTGAAATCATAAGCACCGATCTTGCTCGAAGCCGCAGTCAGCTGATTGAGAAGCGTGCTCTTTCCGATGCTAGGAAAACCGATAATTCCGACAGTTGCATCGCCAGACTTTTTGATCGAGAAGCCTTTACCCTTTGATCCTGAGCTTCTCGATATCTCAGACTCCTCTCTGAGCTTGGCAAGCTTTGCCTTTAGCTTTCCCAGATGGTGCATTGTGGCCTTGTTCTTCTGGGTTTTTAGGATCTCGTCTTCTATCTCCTTTATCTTCTCTTCAATTGATGGACTCATAGTCTCTTCCGGTATTGCAAGTATGTATATAGTGACACATAAAATAATCTACTTTTTCATGTTGACATAGCCTGTAACTTTCGGTCTGGATAATGCAAAGATAAAAATATAATGGTGATATATCTGCTATTATGAAACTAGAAGTAAGCGACTACCCGAAGCTACTAGTAAGGCAGGTTGTGGTGATCTCTACCATATCAGATAGCGGAGTATCAAATGCCGCACCATTCAGTTTGAATTCACCGATATGTTTTAACCCACCTCTCTATGGATTCTCCACGAATCCGAATCATCACACATGGAAGAATATTCAAAAGAATGAAGAGTTCGTCGTGAATGTGGTTGGAAACGACTTTGGAGAGCTGATGGAAGTACTGGAATATCCATTTGATTACGAGGTCAGTGAGATCGAGAAGGCAGGTCTTACGGAAGAGAAGGCGGAGATGGTGAAGCCCCCGAGGATCGCTGAGGCAAATGCCTGGATAGAGTGTAAGCTCAAAGATTCTATAGTCTTGGGGGATCACGTATGGGTCGTCGGAGAGGTTGTCTGTACGGGTGTCAAGGACGGTCTCTGGACTGATCAAGCGGCACTTGATCTTAAAAAAGCAAATGCCCTCTGTCACATGGGCGGTAAATTCTTCGTCAGTGATTCGAGGATAAAAGAGTTCAACAGGGCTCAAAGGAAGTAGATACCTGCGACATTGAACGCCATTGCAAGGTTTCCGATAACAAGTAGAGTCCCCATCAGAATGATTGCACGTACCCCGTTTCTTGGGGTGGGGTTTCTTGCAAGGAGATAATACGGTATCAACTGGGCGGCAATGATAGGAAATGCCCATATCAAAAATCCACGGGTGAATAGGTACTCAAAATAACATATCAACACTATTACGAGATCCGCCAGTGCTATGCATATGAAACCGAGATAGAACGAGTTCCGAAGCCCCAATCTTGTCGCAATTGTGGTTAAGCCTTCTTTCTTATCACCATCGTAATCTACTATTGTAGTTGGCATATAGACTGCGCCGGTTCCAAGGGCAACGATGACAAACCACCAAACAAGTTCAAAAAGAGGTCTATCCTGTCCTGCTGCGGCCCAACCGGCGAGTGAGCAAATCACACCAGCGCCAATCATACATGTCAAAAGATCGAGTCCGGGACGCTCCTTTAATCTGAAGGGGGGTGCAGAGTATAATATGGAAAGAAGTAGGCATACCGCAATAAGCAGGGTGAACAATCCTGAAATACGCAGTGATATCAAGATTGCCATAACCATCAGTATTACAGAACTCAACATTGCTATTCCCGGACTGAGTAGCCCTGTTACGAGCGGAAACTCCTCTTTTCTTATCGATTTGTCATATTCTCTGTCCCAGTAATCATTGAATAGGAGTGTTGAACCGCCAAGGAGTGGGCCAACGACTATCACTCCAAGGAAGAATGTACTCGAAGAAGAGATCCATTCAGCTATCCATTCTAAGATCAGCCGAATCATTCCTGCGGTTGTGGGATCTCCACCATAGTTCTCTATCAGCCATCCCCACGTCTCTTTCTGCCCTGGTAGAACCACTCTGTTTGTATATGCCCAGCTAAGGTAGTACGGCCCCATAGAGACCCACCAGAAGAGCATGTTCATATGCTTCACCAGGTACCTTAGGGTATTGACAAATGAAGAGGCTATATCGATGACCCCGTCAAGATAACTTTCGGAACTGTAGTCTTCAATCATTCTAGGATCTATTCCATTCAATCAGAGCTTCGGGGACCTATTGGGATTTAGTATGTTGTACGGATCGAATGCCATCTTCATGTCTTTCAATGCTGTAACGTCTTCACCGGTGGATTTCCTGGTGCTGTAATCATGAACTACACCCATAACAGAGCATCCGCCATATTTCGAAACGAGCTCGTCGACCTTCTTTCCAAGTGCCATGGCTGTAACCTGACTCTTAAGGTCATCTCCACCTTGCAGGCAGTACGGCATAAGAAGAACAGAACTCCGATCGATTATCAGGCCATTAATGGATGATTTCAGTCCCATCCCGCTTGCGATATCATACACTCCTGCAATCATCTCACTCATGCGCGATACCGGTATCATTGCTTCGGGCACAACAATCACCGAACCCAATTTCCTTATGCAAGCATCAAAATATCTATTGTCCCATTCCTGCTTTGCAACTTTTGCATCCTCTTTTTTCCCTTTTCCCATAAGCTGATCAATTATGCCCTCTTCATAATCCATCATCTCTTTTGATCCCTTCAGTGTAATGTTTAGTATCGGACCTTCAGGAGCATCGGTACCGACATTACTGAGGAACTCGGAATGGTTCTTGTCTGTAAATGATATGTTGAAAGGTGTCACTTTTGCTCTTGTTAACACATAAGCAGCTTCGGATAGGCTATCAATATCCATAAATGAGTAGGATAACTGTCGCATCTCCTCCTTGTTGTATATCTTCAAGGTGCTCTTGGTAATTATTCCAAGGGTTCCTTCCGCACCTACCATGAGCTCGGTCAGACTGTATCCAGAGCTATTCGAGGCCACGTCATCGAATCCGGTGTTGATCACTTTACCGTTTGAAAGGACCACCTCAAGGGATCTTATCTGCTCCTCTATCCCGCCATACTTGTATGAACCTATGCCATAACCGCCGGTATTTATCCAACCACCGACGGTAGATGACGAAGCATTACTGGGACATGCTCCAAGAAGAAAGCCACTCTTGAGAACGGTATCATATAGCTTATCCCACCTGACTCCCGCATCTACAATAACCCTCTGATCCTCCGCGTCTACTTCGATCAACCGGTCAATATTCCCCATATCTAAGACAATGCCATCATCCGGAACCACACCACCACTATAGATCCAACTATCACCGCCCATTGGTGTGATGGCCGTACCATCTCTCATGGCCTGCTTGACAATACTAGATACTTCTTCGGTTGTTTTCGGCTTTATGATATTAGCATTACTCAAAATACAGCCCCCTTGCGCAATATATTTTCAACTGATAAACCATAATTTAAACAACCTGCACATTAACATTTCGTTTTGTCATACCTTATTTGGCCTTATCCGCCAAGCAATATGAATTGTGGGGTCGGTTTTTTGGGATAATCGTTTCCATAAAAATAACTTCATACTCCGTCTACTTTCTTGAAGTAAATTAGGAAATGAATTACCAGAAGAAAGACTGAGATAAATGCAAGAATGGGCAGATTAAACCACCTAAAGGAACTTTGTGAGCCAACAAGAAGTGTTATACCCTCCCTTATATCAACATCGTCATAAGATATCCATATGTTGGCCAGGTATGTTCCGGATGAAGTGGATGAATGTGGAGTAACTTGTATACTATGTGTAACAGTGCTTCTTGGTTGAATCAACCTTTTGTTTTCGTCAATTTTTACAGCCCAGTGAGCCGGTAGCTCCATATTTATGTCAATTTCTACCGGATCATCGTTAAAGTTTGTTACTCTGAAGGTGACCTCACCGGATCTACCCGGAAGAAGGCTCGGAGAACTTATATCGGAGATTCTTATCTTATCCAAAGACTCATCGCTTGTCGGCTCATAATAATTGAATATATTCATCTGCTTGACCGGCCAATAGATATACAAGGAGCAATCCTCTAAAACCCATGGGATCTCATAGTGAATCATATTTTTCTCATTTGGGATCAGATCATCAAACCTCCATTTCACGAGAGGGCCGTCGAGAAGTATCATCGGTTCTGTCTCAAACAATATCTCCCCTACAGATGGCGCCATTTCTTTCGGGATCTGCTCAATGATCTCGAGAGTCCTGATCGGTATTTCAGAGTTCTCGATATTAAGTGAGACTGATGTTACATTCTTCTTATTATCAATTACTACCGATCTCTTTATAATGGGGTGGCTATAATCGCTGTTTTTTGAACTGACTCTTAAGATGAAGAAGTTTTCATCTTCAAAGATCTCGTTACCCACTCTTATCAAAACAAGATAATCTTTGATTGATACATCCGTTGGAATAGAGACTATTATATTCAACTTTTTGGATTCGTTCGGGGGAATAGAGAGTGAGTCTGGTATAATTCTTACCATCTCACTCTCATCTTCCGAATCAATTCTTTCGATATTCGTATGAACATTCAGTTCTAAGGTCTCATTTGTTGGGTTACCGATCTCAATACTACTGAGAACGCAGTCTCCTGGCAGGGTCTCTATGAGTACGGGAATCTTCAAAAATTCAAGCACCAGTTCATCCTGATTCGTAGGTATTATCTTCTTCTCTTCCAGGGTGTAGGTAAAGCCGTCAATGTTGTAATTCTTCGGTTTAAGTATTATCGAGAAGCTTCTAGTCACCTCTGAAGTTGTGAAATTCTCATAGGTAGCTTTTGATGTCGCATTGTACATTCCAATGGAATTATTCCCCGAGTTCCAGCTCTTTACGAACGTGACAACTCCAAATGCAGGTATCTCTGTTGGATCAAAGATGAGTGTATCTACCAGATAACCTGAACTGTTGGTTATGTTTATCTGCGCTGTGGCGTTTATGGCAATGTTTCCTGTGTTCTCAATTACAACTATGAAATTTGTACTCATCAGACTTATTACAGGATCGTTATCCATATAAAGGTCTATCACCTCGGCATTTATTGTCGGAAGAACACTCACATTAACAGGCACAGTATGAGCATATGCTTGTGAGATGAGCAGAAGAACAAAGAATAAAATTACAAGTACCTTTCTCATAAGAACACCAACATTCATATATTGAAAAGTGACATTTCACTAGCTCAATTTATATTACAGAAAAATTAAAAATTACTCCTTATTTGTACTCTTTTTCGTATTTCAATCTGTTACTACCTTTTTCAGTCAATTTTAAACTACTAGGAGCTGTTACTTCTTCTCTTCTTCTTGATCTTATGAGGAAAAATACCAGGATGACAATAATTGCTAGCAGTATTAGTGTGGTATTGCTTGCAAAGAACTCACTCATCATACCGGTGGACATTAAGGGTTCTTCACCAACCACTTCCACTGAAATTGGTATTCTGAATCCGGTCCAGGCGGCTACTCCGGGAGAGTCTTTAGCAGAGACATCCGCATCTCTGAAACAGACCCAAGTCCTCCTCTGGTACCAGTGTCCGGGGATTGGTGCGTCGGTAGAATTGACTCCATAGAGACCTGGTTTGGAATTTTCGGGAATCTCTATCGTAATTGTGAAGACTTCACTCTCACCTTCACTGAGTGTATATTCATTCGGCTCTATTTTGATCCAGGAAGTGATATTCATCTCTTCCGTATCCCCATTAAAAGGAGTGTACAGCGCATACCAGTAGCCATATCTTGTATCCTTGTCCCCAGTCAATTGTACTGTAAAAGTGAGTATTTCTCCCGGTTCCCCTCTCCAGCCGTAAGCGGTTATTGTATCTGTTTGTGTGGCTGATGCGGCTTGTATAGATGAAAGAATAATCAACAATATCACAATGGATCTTATAGCTTTCACTGTATCTCTTTCTCCTTATATATCCACTCGGTAGATACAATATATAAACATTTCTCCCTTACCTCTTAAAAAGAGAAGAGGTACGGAGTGTTACCTCAGAAGATTATTTAAGCTGCTGAACACTCCGTATAAAAGCTTCCTGTATAATCTGATGCCGATTCGGTACTCTGCGGTATGTCAAGACAGAGGAAAAGTGACTGGTTTCCTCCTGGTGCGAGACTTGATATCTGTGGACTTCCCGGCGAACTTTCGACCATTGCAGTACTAATCGGACTCACGGCGCTACCATGAATACCTGCAGTACAGTTGTAGGTCTCTTGAGTGGACAGGTCAATATCCGTACTCGTTGTTGCCGATGTTATATCGGTCCCGTAGAAGTATACATCCATCGCAACAGTTCCACTGTTGTTCAGTGTGACTTCATTTACACCACTAGAGGCGTCTTGCGCCCCACCAGCGTAAATTTGGGCATCTCCGGAATCATAGCATGTCGGCTCGTTGTCATATGACCCTGACTGTCCCGTGAAGTTCCACATTGCAATCTCGGTCCAATCACCTCCAAACTCTCTGAAGTCGACAATACTGGTGTTCCTCTCTACGGTGACATTCTGAGTCACCGTATCTGCCCAAGTTGGCATCCCAAAAGCGACTAGTAGTAATAGCATAATCAAGGCTAAAATTGTGCATGTTTCAGTTTTCTTATTCATTAATTTCACCCCCTCCACAATTTGATGTATTATGGCCATTTAAAATTAATTTTCCTAATTTATCCGAGTTTACATCACCATACAGATTAGAAATATGGCCATTTTTCTATGCATATATGTCTTATCTTATAGTATTTATAACTTGTGCTAAGGTACTAATATTGCTCTGAGATAACAATATTGGCTTTGATTATAAACACTTGCATAAAATGTGATTCAGTAGGCTGCACTATCGACAAAAAAAGTGGCTGAATACTTACCTGGGGCAGCAGATAGAGGTATGTCAAGGTAGAGGTAAATGTCCTTAAAGGTACCTTGCCCCAGAGATGATATCTGTGGGGATATGGTAGATGCGTTTGCAACATAGATGCTAACGTCATCCCAGTATATCGTTGTTGCATTCCCATCCTCTCGAATAACTATCTTCTCATTTGACGATGGATCAATTATGTTCGATCCATTTGTAAAGTTTGATGAGTATATCCAGACGTCAATATTTACACTTCCCGCGTTGTATATTGTGCAGGTCGGAGTGCCACTTGAGGAGTTCTGAGTGGGGACAGTGACTGCGGTTCCGAGTTCTCCTGTCGGAAAAGACCATCCTGAAAGGTTTGCTGTTGAACTACTGTTTCTTACCTCGACGAGTACCTGCGATGAGGTGTACCAAGTAACATTCCAATCATGCAGGGTTGGAGTATAAGATGTATCTGTCGTGGATAGATTTGCTTGTAGTTTTATTGAGGTTGCGGATGAAGCGCATGAAGAGATGTCATAACCGGAATTTGCCTGGGCAGAGGTGATTGTACAGAGTACCGAATCATCTGAGGCATCTAAAATTTTGTAGGTGATATTCGTATCCTGTGTTGCATTTATCGTATCGTTTGCATAAAACCTGTCCCAACACCCAAGAGAAGACGGAACAATTGGGGGGGATGTAATCTCTCCCGTGGAGTTATATATCGGATCAGAAGTGTAATCAACATCAACATAGGCCTGGGTACATCTCACCCTACTTCCCTGTAACAATAAATAATATCTTGAAAGACTAGTCCCTATCTCCAGATCATCCACTTCATCCCATGTCCAGGGTTGTGAAGTATATGGATTGTTTACCACTTCCTCTGAATAGTTATGCCAACTATCATCATTACTATCAATTTGGTGGTAATCACCATCGTAAGTTGTGCCATAAGTCCTCAGGGAGGCTCTGGCACGACCGTCCCTGTTATTGTAGTACCTCTGGACACGATAGTGAAGTGTGATATTATTAATTGTCCCACTGCCTTCCGTATGATCTTCGACATTGTATAGGTCTCTTGCCCAACTACCCCATCCGGAACCGCCTCCTGATCTATATACAAATGTGGAAGTATCATCAGGAGTGGCTTCATCTACCTTGTCCCAATGATCACCGGAGGACGGATCTTGGTCTAGGGCTGTCTCGCTTCCTTGAGCGTTAGGCCTTAAAGTTTCTATCCCGGACGAAGTATTACCCTTCAAATTCACAGCTCCACCACTTACCATGATATTTGATGACGAATCAATCCCCGAAGATCCGCCAAAATAGTCCATCCAGTGCTTCCGGTGCTCCTCCGCACCAAGATCTACAGTTGGTGTCAAAGAGACGTATTGGCGAAATCCTGTCCAATTGACCGCACGTTCTATTAGAGTTTCCCCATCAGTATTAGTATTCCTGTAAATGAAACCCAAATGGACAATCCTTTGTCCGGTATTCACCGAGTTCAGATCCGAGGTACCTGCCTCAATCACTTGAATGCTCGAGTAGGAGGTTTCACCTTCTCTGTCTGCAAGGGAATCTCCTATGCTACCTGTTTTTGAAGGAGATGCCATATAATCGGAACCTGTATATACTGCTAGACCTCCGGTAGGGAAAGGACTGGTAATGTAGTGGGTATTATCCAAAATTACAATCCCGTCATTATTATTTTCTTCTTTTACTTCATTTGTGAACTTAAGATCAAAAACCTCGAGGCCGGAGGTGTACGTCTGTTCAGTTGCACCCCCCTCGGGGCCGGTAATGATCGGTATATTCTCGTTATCAAGATATGACCTCAACTTTTCACCAAGTCCATTGGCATCCATATGTGGCCTTCCATATGCGATCATGTCATATCCTGAGAGATCCGTTGCTCCACTTGCAACATCTCCATCGTCAACAAGTGTTACGTTGTAACCAGCGTCCTCTAAGATACCCCTAATATTGGTCGTTGCGGCATGAGTGGATGAGTCGTATACCTCTGCAATATCGTATATCTTTTGCCTCGTTGAATC
Source organism: Halobacteriota archaeon (assembly GCA_034189535.1). Lineage (GTDB taxonomy): Archaea > Halobacteriota > Syntropharchaeia > DAOWMC01 > DAOWMC01 > JAXHTN01. The sequence goes on from JAXHUQ010000001.1 coordinate 42,011, forward strand.
GAAATCACTAACCGTGCTTGCACTGGAATTCCCATAATATAAATAAGCTGATATGGTAGAAGATGCAGGAATCTCTGTCACGTTGATCCAGATCACACTCTGACCGGATGTGTTCCATCTCTCTATATAGTGAGGGATGAGCGTCTCCGTATCGGTCGTTGAGTTGTAGAGTGTGAATCTTGTATCGTTTCCGTTTTGATCTGCCTTGGTGTAGTTAAAGTTACTTGAGTTGAGCGTAATCAGAATCTGATAACCTGTCAATTTTGATCCCGAGTTCTCTGTTATGTTGATCAGCATCCTATAGCCCCATGATTCGTTCCACCAGTGATCCCCGACGGCATAATTGTGTGCATAATCGGAATCGCTACCAAAGCTGAACTGAAGGTGGTGCTTTCCCGGAGTTAATGCCCTGCACGTGAAGTATCCTGTCTCGTTGCAAGAATAATCGGAATAATAGACCTTTTTTCCGTCGTATTGGGGACTCAAGATCCTGTTCCCACATCTAAGCTCAAGGAACTCAAGATCCTTTGTAAAGAAGGTATTGTTTACGGGAGTGATGGTCAGATCAGCACTTCCAATTGTAGTGAATTTTACCGTCCAGTTTCCTCCAACCGCCGGATAGGACTGTACGTTTATGATACTGATATCTGCCTCAACTTCAAATGACTGATCAGAAAGTCTTGGAACGTTCCAGATTATCTTATCTAATATCTCGTTACCATTGGTATCTATTATGCTGACATTGAACCTCGGATCGTCTGTAACTTCCTCTCTTGAGCTATTGTTCAACCAGTAGAGCTTTATATCCGACTTCTCGATTTCACCGATATCAGTAGAAGTGGTAACATTATGATAATGAACAGAAGCCTTCGAGTTAACATCCACTCTCTTCAGATAACCGGCTCCATTTTTGATGATACGCTCCTCTTTGAAAGGAGCAGGAGTCTCATAATTGACAGAAAAGACCCTACTCTCTTTTGATCTTAAGGTGTAGTTGAAGTTGAACTCCTTCTCTTTGGTTTTATTGGTATGGGCATTAGCATTGATCTCATTTACACCGATATTCTCTTCAATACCTTTCAGATCTTTAACAAAAACCTCAGTTGCATCTTTGGGCAGCGTAAATGAGGTATTAAGGCTTTTAGAGACGTTCTTATCGTTTCCTGTAAAGATTTTCTTCGTCCATTTCACGGGCTTTCCAATCTCGGCCTTTCCCTGTATAGCTTCTTCATGGCATTCTGCGGGAATAACTGAGAAATTAGCTGTTAAATTAATTGTTTCATTTAAAATAGTAATATTTGCTAGTACTGTGAAATTTCCAGTCATATGTGGGGTATAATTGTAAATTGATCCATTTATTTCTCCATGAAATAACTCTTCTTCCTGATTTTTGATGGTGAGAGTGACAGACGTATTATTTGGCCTTTTTAACTCAATATTTACCTTTTCGCATAATGTAACCAGATCTTTTTTGGTACTGAGAGTAGCTGCACTCAATAAATTCTTCTTTGTCTCTTGAGATTCTAAATTCACCTCAAATTCAACAGATAGGTTGATATCTTCGCCATATCTTGTGATATTTGCAGTAGCAGTATAATTTCCCGGAATGCCTGGGATAAAAGAGTATACGAAACTTTCGTTTCTTCTCTCGTTTAAAAGTTCCTGTGATCCGACACCTACTATCTTGAAATCAACGGTAGAATTCTCCGGAAGGTCGATTGTAATATTCACATTCTCGCCTGTGGTGTAGATATCTTTATCAGTCGTAACTGACGCGTTGAGAGGATCGTGATCTTGCAATATCGTCACTTCTTCTACCCCTATGATGGTTGGATATCCTTCAAAGAAGACGCTGGTGCTATTATTATTTTGAAAACTGATCTGTGCAGGTCCGAGGGTGTAATTTTTAGCCTCTTTTGCCTGCAATTTATACTCAAGGACCACCTCACCACTTATGTCGATATTCCACCTAAGCTCAGTGAAGCCTCCCCAGTCTATGACTTCGGCGACTCCAGGGTCTGTGACCACAAGGCCTTCGGGTAAGAAATCGATAACTGTGGAATTATTAATCTCGCTTGTAGAACTTAATAAAAGCTTTATTGGAAAGGTCTCCCCCAAGTATAAGTTGCCAGGGGCGTCTCTTGATATACATACCACATCTAAAGGAGCGCTTGTTGGGCCACCATAGATCGCAGGTGATACTATCAGGATAATAAAAATGATCGATAGTATCTTCTCCCACATTGGTCACATCCCCCAAATCCCCTATATACTTTATTATTGTTAAGCGTTTTGGAGAAAAAGATAAAAATTGGCTTTAGTGATGGAAAGGATATGAAGCTGAGTGGCTATAAAAGATCTCTTAGATAAATCTTATGTTTTCCGAGATTTCCACCGTAATTACCCGCAGATATACGTGAAACACCATCAATATTGCGTACACTATATATAGCGGCCTTCATAGCCTCTTTGAGAACCTCGGTGGTTGTCGCATTGATCACAATCTCCGGTATCGATGAGACCCCATCCGGGACTTTTGATTCAGAGATATTTTCTTTGAGTGTGGGACAGAAAATGTGATTGGTGGTCGGACCGATTTCGGGGTATTTTGTCTCCGGTTTCGAACCGGCAGAACATATATCAAAAGAAGTTATGGCACCCTCTAACTCACCTATGGCTTCGACTGCGCTGTCTCCTGCCTCAAGCGCCACATCCATATTTTTGCAGAAGAACCAGACATTTCCCCCCATTATACCTTTTGCATAGCCAAGGTATCTCTCTATCAAGAACTCTCCCATCATCAATGGGATATTAATCATATCTTTTCCGAAGCGCTCCTCTGTGGTCTCATATCCATCTCCGCAGTGGCCCACTCTATCCATAATATCTATCTTATCATCCGAATCTATGAGGTTAAAGATCGTTGTCGTTGGTGTTACAAGAATTCCCTGCCTGATACGCTTCGACATCTCATATTCCAGGGTATTTACAGCGTCTTTTCTGTTGTTCACCCATATCTGTATGATGGCTCCTATGCGCCCGTCGGGTGTATCGCCCTCATCAACAAAACCTTCGATTCCACCCTCTGCCTCACCAAAAACAGTTGAAGGTAATGCAGTTGCACTCCTGATTGCCCCAAGCAACCTAGGCTCGTCTTTTGCAGTGACAAGTAGCCTTGCAAGAAGACCGTCAAACGCTTCACAGTAAGTGTCGTCCACCTCTATTCCGTTGATTCCAAGTCCCATTGGCAATGATTACTTCCTTTTAGCTTCTCAATAATTACCACTGACGACTTTGCTTCTATCTACTCTTACGTTGGAAGGAGTTATTATCAGCTTATCTTCCCCAAGCCCCGCTATGTCGCCTCTTACATCCCCCACAAACTGCTTCAGATCTTTAATCGCACGATCTATCAAGAGTTTATCGTTTTTCACGGAGGATATATCGATTATCATCATATTTCCATTATATATCTCATTTTTTAGGCCCGGAAGGTCATTCAGGTTAGAAAGCTCAGCAATTCTCACATACATCTCAGCATCTGCATCTTCCATCCCACTTTCATACTCTCCTAGATCCAGCTCAACATAGTTACCAACATTTACCTTCTTCGGTCTACTTCCAAAAAGCGTATCTGTGAATTTTGCCATAACCACCACTCTCACATAATTTATATTAATCTTGTGCACATCTAATAAATCTTTTTCCAATGACATAGATTTCCGCGCTCTCCTTTCGGGAAGCATCCGGTGTATATCCTTTTACAAACGCAAACCTTTTACTCATCTCTTTTAAGAATCCGTTATACAGATTCCCCTGAAATACCTTCACTGCGAAGTTACCATCATCCTTGAGAATCTCTTTGCAAAGGCCAAGTGCGGTCGATGCAAGATCGATCGAACGGGCATGGTCGTAGCTCCAATTTCCTGAGAGATTCGGGGATGCGTCACAGATCACCACATCTACGTAGGTTATCTCTCTTCTTATCTTTGTGAGTGTAAATTCAGAGAATATGTCGCCCTTGATGATCTTAACACCTTCAATAGGTTCTATCTCCTTTCTATCGACTCCAAGAACAACTCCACAAGAGATGTCCTTTGCGACCTGCAACCAGCCACCTGGTGCCGCTCCCAGGTCCAGCACGGTATCGTTTCGCTTTATTAGTTGGTACTTTGAGTTCATCTGGATAAGTTTGTACGAAGATCTTGCACGGTATCCTTCCCTTCGTGCCTTTCTGTAGTAGTAGTCCTTCTGCGCTTGTTTCATAAGTACCAGATCTATTATTACATTACGCAACCTTTATATTTTTTCAATTGCTTTTGGGTAGGGGAATACTAAGAACAAAGAGAGGTTGAATATATGGAACTTGGTTCATTTGTGAAGAGATATAAGCGCGCAAGGTATGGATTTTTCGACTGGAGAAGCGATCTGACTTTGATCAATAAAATTACTCTTGCTATCTTTTTTGCATCTTTGACAGGCCTCATGGCACAGATGAGGGTTTATTTACCATTTACGCCGGTGCCAGTAACCGGACAGGTCTTTGCGGTCCTTCTTGCAGGAGTACTCCTCGGAGGAAGATATGGGGGGTTAAGTCAGCTCTTTTATGCAGGCATCGGCGCTGCTGGAGTTCCCTGGTTTGCCGGAGCAGCAAGTGGTATTGGTTATCTTACCGGAGTGACCGGAGGGTATTTGGTCGGATTTATCATAGCCGCTTTTGTAATAGGCGAATTCACCGACCGATACGTGGCTTCTAGAGGGCTTATTCCTCAGATGCTTCTTATGACGACCGGTATTGGAATAATTTACACTCTCGGATCATTACAGCTCGCTTTAGTACTCGATCTTAGTTTATCTGAGGCTATCTTGATGGGTGCCCTACCATTCGTCCCGGTAGATCTCGTTAAGGCTTTTGCAGCCGCCACAATAGCCTTCGGTATTTTACCGAAGACATCATATACTGAAGAGCTGGATGCTGAAAAGTATCCCTATGAGTTCTGATTTAAATGAAACGTACGACACTCACACCCATAGTTTGAAGGTCAATGATCGGAACTTTTGCAGGATCGGGTTTAATATTCAGTCTCTTCTGAAAGTCCGTCTGGTCCTGCCACGTTCCTGAATTGATGAGTGTCACTCCTCTATATTTGGATATCCCTACCGTATGGACGTGCCCGCAATGTATGATGTCCGGTATCGTCTCTATCACAAAATGATCGGTATTCTCCGGTGCAATAGAGACGTGGGCGCCGTAAACCGGAGATATGTGCCTGCGCCTCAACATCTCGACCATTCCGATCTCAGGACTATCATAGGATGCTCCCGGAACCGATGTTATCAGATCCTCAAGAGAGCGACCGTGATATACAAGTATGCGGATCCCACTGATCTCAATAAGAGACGGGTTACCAATAAATTCGACATTCTTCTTAAATAGCCTTCTTATCTCTTCAGGAAGCGCTGGTTGCGGTTCCGCCTGCCTCACAGCATCATGATTTCCCGGTGAGATGATTATACGAATCCTTTCAGGTAATTCTGCTAGGTGTTCTGCTGCTCTCTTATACTGGTCATATATATCTGTAATTGCGAGTTCAAACTCTTGGTTTGGGTATATTCCTACCCCATCCACAATATCTCCCGCAATCACCATGTATTGGATCCTCTCAGCAAATGCCTTCTGTTTCTCATTTCCGACATCCAGATTTAACCATCTAACGAATCGTTCCCAGGCTTCTTCCAAAAAGACATCGCTTCCGACATGCAGATCTGAAGTTAGAATGGCTGATGAAGGGACCGGTGATCGGTTTGGGGAGTTTGTAATGGGGATCTCAGGATACGTGATGTGCTTGGCGATTATGAGGCCGTCGTTTGTGCTGAAACCGGTGATTCCAATGACCTCATCCAAGATTATGTTGCTGTCAAAAACCTCCTTATCTTTTAATAGAAGGACCGAGCAGCTACCTGTCAAATCGTCCAAGGTAATGATCTTATGACCGTTTGTTGTGGTGGCAAAATCCGAGACCATCCCAACCACGCAGACGTCATTTTTACCATGACCGTTTCCATTACGGTTGATTGTGTCTATGGGCTGGGGACTGATTCGTTTCTTAAGAATGCCACTCAACCTCTCATACCTATCTCTGAAATAGTTGACAAACTCCTCATAATCTCCCACACAAGTGGAAATATCTGTAATATCTTTGAGTATCTTGACTTTTATATCCGTTCGTGGTTGAAAAGGTCTTACATGGTCAGGACTTACCACGAGGACAGAGTCGTCAAGCGAGTTTATTATGTTCTCTATCATATTGATTGGTGCACCATACTGTTTTATGATCCCAATAGCATCTGGGTGAATATGAAATCCCTCCTCAATAAATTTTTGAACAATGCTATCCGTCTCACAATCCATATCGGAAACATATTTACCTTTGAAGATATAAACCATACGATAGGGGGTATAAAATGGGAGAAGAGAAGAGTTCTTTGATTGATGTCATAAAGGATGTAGGATCATCTATTCTGATAGTGGGTGCGATAGTGCTCACGGCTTATCTCATCTCCGGAACGTGGCCCGTTGTAGTCGCAGTGGAGTCTTCGAGCATGGAGCCTAATATATATCCAGGGGATCTAGTATTTCTTCAAGGACCACAAAGGACAGAAATAAACACAAATGAAGATGAGGATGACATGTCTTTTAATGACTATGGAGATGTAATCGTATTCAATCCGGATGGAGATACCAAGCGTACACCTATAATACATAGGGCGATGTACATAGTCGATGAGGGTGAAATAATACCTAGTGGGTCGAAAGCCCCTCATGAGGGGTATATCACAAAGGGTGACAATAATCATCATCCTGATCAGGCAGGCATGCTGGACCCGGTAAAACAGGATTGGGTAGTTGGTGTAGCAAGATTTCGAATTCCATACCTCGGGCATATCACACTTACCATGAGGGATCTCTTTATACCGGAATGAAGGAGTCTTATATGATTAAAAGGGGGTACTCAATGCTGTTTTGTATAACATTGTCAATATCAATAGCTATAAGTATCCAAACACAAAATTGTGTGGGGCGGGGTTTGGCATGAATGAAAATAAACTTATTCCATCAATGTTCATAGGCGTGGATGGCGGAAATTTAATATCTTTTGGTTCCGGTCAGCCGGATCTGCCCCCTCCGAAAGAGATATATGAGATGGTACCTAGGTTCAATGGTTTCAAGTATGGCCTCATACAGGGAAATGCTAATTTGCGAGAGGCACTTGCAACACAATATATGGGATCGGATGAGAATAATTTCGTGATCACGAATGGGGCTTCCGAAGCGCTTGATCTGACTTTTAGGACACTTGGAAATAGTGGAGGCAAGGTGCTTGTACACAAGCCTTACTATTACTCCTACCCCCCCCTTATTGAGGCAGCAGGTTTGGAACCGGTATACACCGAAACCGTGGACGGTAAAATTGATATTGACGATTTTCACAAGAAAGTAAGTGATTGTAAGGCAGTTCTGATAAATTCACCGGGAAATCCAACCGGAAGGATACAGGATATAAATACGCTCAAGGAGATCGAGAAGGTGACTGAAGACCTCGGTATCGTTCTGATCTCGGATGAGGTATACAAGGATCTGATCTACGAGAGAGAGAATTACCTTCTTAGGGGGCCCCATGTGGTCACCGTAAACTCATTTTCAAAAACATTTGCGATGTGCGGTTTCAGGGTGGGATTTCTATACTCTAACGACAGGTCGATAGTGGATAACGTCATCGGACTCAAGACTCACACCTCAATGAATACGAACATTCTTGCTCAGGAGATGGCTTATACTGCTGCGAATGCTCCAAGAGGCTATGTGGATGCGCAGCTAAAGATATGGAAAGAAAGGCGCAATCTGATCTGCGAAGGCTTAGAGGATCTGGGCCTTGAATTCTCTAGGCCTGAAGGTGCGTTCTATGTCCTTCCGAAGGTAAAAGATCCAGCAAAGGCAGTATGGAATCTCTTCAAGAGATATGACGTCATCACTTATCTTGGGGATTGGTTCGGCGCTCCTGACAGGATACGGTTGAGCTATGCCCTAGATACCGAAAAGATTGAGGAAGGATTGAGCAAGATAAAGAGATATCTGGACGAATGATGATAAAATAAGTCTTATTAGTGATGAATTAGGGATTCAACGTGTCTGAAGAAAAAAATGATATTTTTGAGGCAATATTTAATCCAAAATCAGTAGCTGTTGTTGGAGCAAGTTCAAATGTGAGAAAGGGTGGTCACAGAAGGTTTGTGGCCATACTTGAGAACTATAAAGGGAACCTCTATCCTGTAAATCCAAAGGAGGATGAGGTTGCAGGAATAAAAGCCTACACAAGTGTTTTAGAAGTTCCTGAGGATCTTGACCAGGTTATCATCTCAATTCCCTCAGGTGGCGTTCCCGCAGTTATGGAAGAATGTGTGAAGAAAGGTGTAAAGATTGTTACTGTCTTCACATCTGGTTTCAGCGAATCTGGCGAGGAAGGGAGAGTTCTTGAGCGCGATATCGTTGGTATTGCACGCAAAGGGGATACACGTGTTGTCGGTCCCAACTGTATCGGTGTTTATTGCCCTTATAGTGGCCTATCATTCTACCCTACCCTTCCCAAAGAGGAAGGTGATATTGCATTTGTTTCTCAGAGTGGCGGTCTTGCAATGGTCTTTGTTCAGACAGGTACGCTCTATAATCTTGGATATAGCCGGGTGATCAGCTTCGGAAATGCAGCCGATCTCGACTGCACGGACTATTTTGAGTATCTTACAAATGATCCCAAGACCGAGATCGTAGGCGCTTACCTGGAGGGTGTGAAGGATGGGAGAAGGTTCACAGAAGTTATTGGAAAACTTGCAAAAAAGAAACCACTCATCATCTGGAAGGTTGGTAGAACCGAAGTTGGTGCAAGGGCGATATCCTCTCACACAGGATCTATTGCAGGTGAAGATCGCATCTGGGACGGTCTCTTCAGGCAGCACTGTGTGGTCAGGGTAAGTAGCTTCGATGAGATGATCGATACTGTTATGCTCTTCAAGTTTGCGCCCTCGGTTGGCCCAAGGATTGCAATTATCACTATTGGTGGCGGTGCAGGGGTTGCGACTGCGGATATCTGTTCCAGTATGGGGCTTGAGATGGCGACCTTCAGTTCACACACGTCCGAAGAATTAAGAAAGGTTGTTCCTGCGGCCGGAACCAGCGTAAAAAACCCGGTCGATCTTGCAGCAACAGCACTTAACCCTTCTGCGATGAGAAGGGTGATGGAGCTGGTCTCGGAAGACGAATCTGTAGATACAATTATGACTCTGGGACTTCCTGATGCGACAATGAGTCTTTTTGTGAGGGAGTTGAATCGCTTCAAAGGAGGTAAACCGCTCATTGTTATAGCGCCGATATCATCCGAGGCGAGCATAAAGGCCCACAAGACTATCTCAAAGGGATATATTCCTGTATATTCAAGCGAGGAGAGGGCGGCAAGGGCGATTTCTAATGTAGTCTGGTACAACGAAAAGTTAGGAAGGTATTTTAAAGGTGGTCCTTAAATGCCTGGATGATTTGGCCCGGAACAAAACCTCATGAGATAAACGCAGTTGTTTATTATGATCCATAGTAAGGTTCCAACGATTGAATGTGTACTTCGTGGCTGTCCCTAATCTGGCATCAATCAAGACGATCTTGAGGGTTTTGAAATGAGTCCTTACGATACCATTTGCCTTTACCCGAAGTTGCGACCGAAGGTGTCAATTTGGGTGAAGCGACCAACAGGAGTGAAACCAGGTGACGGCTGTTGTATGCAGTATGTCAACCTTAGTATGGTCTAATCCATCTTCTTTATTATAAGCCATTTCAAGTACAGATTTGCCATCAGGCATCAATACACATAATATTTCTTTTAATGCTTTATTTGGTTCGGGCCAGAAAAAATGTCTCAATTGCAGCGATTGCTGCGAATTCATTATCTTGCTAAGGTTGTCAAAGAATCCAGTGGGTTTTGCAAATTGTGACATTATTACCTCTTCGATTTAAATATTTTAAATTTGGCGGGCATATTCCATAAAACGTCTGGCGGATTTATAACGTTTTTGCAGTAGCGATAGCAGAGATAAAAAATGTGGCGAAGCCCGAAGCGACCATCTAAAGGGGAGCATTTATGCACTCTTGTACGATGTTAACCCGACTCCTTAATAAATCGCCAACCATGTTTATCCTATTTGTTTTATTCAAGAAATGCTCGTACAGCAATTGAAAATTCCTCCTGAGATGCCCTATACTCCTTATTTTTCCTGGGAAACTGGTCATCGAAAATTTCGACTTCGGAAGCATCTAGCTCATACACTGAACTGTAATAAAATTTCCACTTCTTCCCTTCAAAAATTCCTTTTTCAAGCTCAAGTACCAGTTGACCATACGGAAAATTTCCTTCACCATTACTTATATTGAAATCAATGGAATTTTTAAAACCGTGTTTACAATAATTATGAGGGTGACCGAAAATGATGATTGCATTCAATTTATCTCTTAAAGCAATCTCTTTTGTGTAATTTATCAATGCGGTACCGATACCTTTTCTTTGATATTCAGGTAAAACAGATAAAGGCCCGAAGGTGATTGTTTCAATTTTATTTTGATCTTCATCTACCACAAAGGATTTTGTGTACATTATGCTACCAACAACTTTACCTTCAATTTCGGCCACATAATCCAACTCCCGGATAAAATCAGGATGTTTTCTCAAGCAATGTACAAGGTAATGCTCTTCGCATCCGGGAACATTCAAATTCCAAAATGCTTCCCTTGTAATCTCTTCAACAACTCGATGGTCAGTTTCTTCTTCTCTTCTAATAGTTATATTCATTTCAGTCATCCTTTTTCTGATTCATCACTACTTCGGAATGTAAACTTTTATACATCCCTCAATTGACTTTTGAGTGAAAAATCAACAACCATTGATGGAACGGATAGTGAAAAGTATTGTTAGAGGAGTACTTAATAGTTTCCACAAGCTTTTTGCAAAGCGTATAGACCCTAATATCAGAAATAACGCAGTATACTATGAAAAAGAAGTTTGATGCCGGACAGAGGATTCTATGACGTCAGCGTAGTAAATATGTTGAAAAAATGTGATATAAACTACTGTTTATAAAACACCGGGCTAAAACCACCTGATCAACGATAGCTATAGTCGGATCCCAATTTCCCCCACATCCAAGACGTTATTTTGGGACGGTTAAGGGTTGAATCCTCAGACAAAACAGAGATAGCTGTGCCATCAATTCTCAAGATTTTTGTTACTTGTCGAAGTACTGATAAATTAAAAATTCGCTACATTTTTGCTTATTAAAATAGACACATTATCAAGGAACTGCAGATGACTAGTAACAAACCGGAGACCGAGGAGATGCTGAAAAGCCTCCTCGATTTGACCGACCCCAGATTGACAAAAGCATTCTTTTCATGGGCACAGGATAATCCAAGGTATATGCAGACTTTTATACGCCTGATCCGAACACATTACAAGACAAGGAAACTGCGTGCCGATTGTAGGGCAGAGGGAGTCGTTGTACCCGCTTTTTTAATTCTCAGCATAACATCTCAATGTAACCTTGGTTGTGCAGGATGCTTTGCAGCAGCCACGGGTACCCTATCAGATAGTGATACAAAAAGAGATCCGCTAGATTACGATCAGTGGAAAAAGATACTTACAGAGGCTTCGGATATGGGAGTTTTCTTCTTTGTCATCGCAGGGGGAGAACCTTTCATGTATCAGAGAGTGCTGGATCTTTGTGAATCTTTTGACGATAGGTTCTTTCTCATCATAACAAACGCAACTGCGATCAAAGAGGATGATTATGAGCATCTTAAGCACATCTCAAACGTTGCAATAATAGCAAGCATAGAGGGTGACAAGTCACTAACTGATGATAGACGTGGAAATGGCACCTATGATAAGGCGATGACGTCACTTAATTACCTCCAAGATATCGGGGCTCTGACAGGGATATCCGTTACAATAACCAGGATGAATTATGAGTACTGGATGAAAGAGGAGCATCTTGACACCTTCGTAGAGGACGGTGTAAGACTCATAGCATTCCTTGAATATATCCCTCTTTCATCATCTAGTGATGAAGATGGTAGTGATCACTTCCTAATGCTCACGTCAGACGAACGTAAAGAATTCCGCTCAAGGATACTCGACTATCGGAAGAGAAAGCAAGTATATATCATCCATTCCCCTGGAGATGAAGAGTTCTTTGGAGGATGCGTTTCCGCAGGAAGGGGATTTGCGCATATAACACCTTCAGGAGACCTGACCCCTTGCCCGATTTCAAACATCGCCACTCACAACCTGACCAAGTCCACACTTCGTGAAGGACTTGCAAGTCAGCTCTTCGAGGAGATACGAAGAGATGATCGTCTTCTTGAGACGGATGGTATGCCATGTGCACTATTTGCTCACCCAAAAGAGGTGGATGCTCTTGCAAAATCTGTGGGCGCTTATAGAACCGGATACAAGGGAAAGCACTTGCCTTGAAACCGTAATGTTTTGTTAGAAATCGGCCCAACACCATCGTTACCTTTTTGATAAATAAGGCTATTACAAGATGAGGTGTGCAAGACCTCTTTGCCAGAAGAATGAAAGGTGCACACAACTCGTTTACCAGAGAGATTCTGAAGATCGCTTCCGATCCTAAGAGATGCTGCAATAAAAAACGATGTAGCATCTGTTCCAGGAATAGCTTTTTATGCCGGAGAGGTTGACGAAGGCACATTCAGACTGAACTTCTCAAATACGAGTGAAGAAGTGATAAAAGAGGGAATCAAAAGACTCGGATGCATCATGAAAGACTTAATTTAGGGTAAAAGGATTTCACCAAAAACTATATAATCTTATAAGTTAGATGTACCTATAAGTTTTAGGTATGCCTAAATATTCGGAGAATAATATGGAAACTTCACTGATAGATATGGAAAACGGCGATTCGGGTAAGATTAAACGCATCACAGGAGGGTATGGTCAACAGAGACATATGAGGTCACTGGGTGTTCGTGAGGGAAAAGAGATAAATATCGTTGCAAAACAACCAATAGGTGGCCCGATAATCGTTGACATTGGTGGGAACAGAATCGCCATAGGAAGAGGTATGGCTAATCGAGTTATGGTGGAAACGTAAAATGAATATACTGCTCATGGGTAATCCCAATGTCGGTAAGAGTGTAATATTTTCAAGGCTTACCGGGGTAAATGTCATCTCATCAAACTATCCCGGAACAACAGTCGGTTTCAAGGAAGGAACAGTTAAGTTTGGTGGTGAGAAAGCCAGGTTGATCGATGTTCCCGGTTCTTACACGCTAAATCCCACGTCCAGTGCAGAAGAGGTTGCAGTCGAGATGCTTGATAAGGGAGATATCGTTATCAATGTAGTTGATGCAACAAACCTTGAGCGAAACCTTCACCTCACTCTTGAACTTCTGGAATATGGTTTACCAACAATTATTGTCCTCAATCTATGGGACGAGACCAAGCACAAAGGGATAACAATTGATATTGATAAACTTAGGGAACACCTCGGTGTGCCCGTAATACCGACGGTTGCGGTTACCGGTGAAGGGATAAAGGAGCTGATGGGATCAACTCCTGAGAGGCCGACACATCCCAGACGGACTGAGGACGAGAGATGGGGCGAGATAGGAAGAATAATCGGGGAGGTACAGACAGTAACGCATCACCATCATACGATCCTGGAGTTACTTGGTGATGCAAGTATCAAGCCCTTGAGTGGAGCAGTTATTGCTGTCATGGTCATGGCAATAACATTTGAATTTATAAGACTAATCGGAGAGGGACTCATAAATTTTGTATTTGATCCGTTATTTGAGATATATTATAAACCACTGATGATGCAGCTTGGAACTGCTCTTGGTGAAGGTATCTTATTTGACTTGGTGATAGGAACTCTGATCGGAAGTGAGATAGATTTTGTTCAGTCCATGGGTCTACTTACTACCGGTCTTTATGTTCCTTTTGCAATGGTCTTGCCCTATGTCTTTTCTTTTTATCTGGGCCTGGGACTACTCGAGGACAGTGGATACTTACCAAGGCTTGCGGTCCTAGTCGATACCATAATGCACAGGATTGGATTGCACGGACTATCGATTATTCCCATGTTCCTCGGACTTGGTTGTAATGTACCAGGTGCACTCTCGACAAGAGTCCTTGAGACGAAGAAACAAAGATTCATAGCATCAACCCTGATGGCAGTTGCAATCCCGTGTATAGCCCAGATCGCAATGATTGCTGGGCTTGTTGGCCAGTATGGGGCTATGGGATTCGGTGTGGTATTTCTCACCCTATTTCTTGTATGGCTCACACTCGGGCTGATACTCAGCAGAATTATAAAAGGAGAGAGCCCTGAGATATTTCTTGAAATACCTCCTTACAGGATTCCGGTCCTTGTGGCTACATTAAAAAAGCTTTGGATGAGAATTAGAAGCTTTCTCATGGATGCAATACCTTTCATGCTGCTTGGGGTTCTGATAATCAATGGGCTATACTCATTTGGGATAATCCGATTCATCGGTGATCTCACCGAACCTGTTATAACCGGCCTTCTCGGCCTTCCTTCAGAGGCAGTTGGTGCATTGGTTGTCGGTTTTCTCAGAAAGGATGTGGCAATTGGTATGCTTATGCCACTTAACCTAAATATGAATCAGGCTATTGTCGCAAGTGTCGTTCTCGCAATGTACTTCCCATGCGTTGCAACTTTTGTTGTGATGGTAAGGGAGCTAGGTGTAGTTGATATGCTCAAATCTTCTGTGATTATGATCCTATCTGCCTTTATCGTTGGCGGACTACTAAATTTGATTTTGGGGGTGGCAACATAACCTCAAAGACTGTTGAAGATTACCTTGAAGTGATCTATGAGTTGATCGAAGAGAAGGGATATGCAAGAACTGTTGATATCTCATCCCGTCTCAATGTGCAGCCTCCCAGTGTCACCGAGATGATACAGCGGATGGACGTGGGAGGTTATCTAATCTACGAGAAGTATAGAGGTCTGAAACTCACCCGGAAGGGGAGGAACCTAGCAAAAGAGATAAGTGACAGACATAAGACTCTTGCTACTTTTCTTAAGATACTGGGCGTGGATGAAGAGATAGCCGAAGTGGATGCATGCAATATAGAGCATAATGTTAATTCAGAGACTATGTTGCGACTGACAAAGTTTGTTGAGTTTGTGGAGAACTCAAATCATGATGGTTCATGGATAGAACATTTTAAACACTACGCCCTAACAGGTCAGTTTTTGTGTGAAGATTGATTGTGATAGATATGTTGTCTAGGAAAGCCGAGGATTATCTTGAGGCGATCGTCAATATAATGGAGTTTAAGGGATATATCCGCGTAAAGGACATTGCGTCTTCGCTGGATGTTTCATCATCAAGTGTCGTTGAGATGATGAAAAAATTGGATTCAATGGGCCTTGTGATATATAAAAAGCATGATGGTATAAGATTGACGCCGAAAGGAGGAGAAATCGGAAGGATGGTGAAATTCCGCCATAAAACGATAAAAGACTTCCTTGAGATTATAGATGTACCTGAAGATATCGCCGATAAGGATGCGTGCACGATGGAGCATAACCTCAATACAGAAACAGTAGAGCAGATCAAAAAATTGGTGGAATTTGTAAAAACCGCTCCAGATTATCCGCAATGGCTCGTTCATTTTCAGATATTCTGCAAGACCGGAGAACATGGATGCAAAAAAGATAAATAATCATATTAATTCGGTTTTTTAACAAAATGTAATTGAATTAAGTTTTTAATCAAAAACCGAGCTTTTTTTGGGCACATTTTTTATCTACCTAACGGCATATTTAATTTTGGAGTGATCCGTATGAAGATTAAAAATAAAAGGGGAACTTACTCAGACGATAGTGGTATGAAAGTAATGGCGTTACTGGAATTAATCGTTGACGAAGAAAAGATGGATCAGATATTATCTGAGGAAGTCGAGGCACGTGGATTAGACCCGAATAGTTCCTTGGTAAAAGCAAGTAGGGAAGTAGCAATCATCGCTATCAGACCGATGCTTGAATGTATGTTGGGCTGTGTGAAATGCCAGATAAAGTAGGAGGCTATCGAATGGATGATATGATGAGAATGATAAGGGAGTTGATGACGCTCTTTGAGAAGGCGTCTGATGAGGATATCAGCAAACTCAATGAAAAGCTGGAAGATATAAAGAATGATCTGGGTGATTGCTTTATTGAAGGTTGGGAGCTTTACAAGGTATCATAATCACAATAAAGGGGACGTTCAAATACCCGAAAGAAAGATATGGGGATTTGAGAGTTTTACTCTCTGCGGGCTTTTGGGGCTGGCCTTTGACGATGTGGGGATGGTTAAGATCTTCAAGAGATTGAGAGAGAGGGGTCTTTTATGCCGTACATAAAAGAGAGCACAAAGCACTGAGACTCTATGATTTCTTATCCAGGCAATTGCCCGACCGAAACGTGGAAAACGTTCTATGCAAATTATAATCTGCCACCAAGCTGAACGATAAGCTTAAAAGAAACTTAGATAGTTCCAATCGGAAAAGAAAAGAGTTATTCTCAGAAATAAATAAAAATAGGGTCTGATAAATCGAGGATTATCTCTGAGTTGGATGAAAAGAAGCAAAGAAGCGGTTAAATGATAAATTGATGGAAGATTTTGAGAATATGGGTGGCAAAGATACTCTCAGCTATTTTCTTAGAAGCTCGAGTTTGACAACTCTCAGGAATGTATTAATTGATTTTGCTGGAGATCACAGTGAAGGTAATGTTGGATTGATCTCTGGATAAATGGTATGGTTAATATAGGTTTTTTCATCAGATACCAACTTTATTCGGCTTTTTATTAAAAATCAAGATTTTTTAGGGTATATTATTTATAAACCTAACAAGCATATGAAATGTTAGGGCAACCTAAAAGGTGAAGAAATTATGGAAAAACGGTTAAGCGAGATGAACCCCAGAGAAAGAGGATCAATTACAAGAGTAACTGGTAAAGAGAACCGTAGGATTATGGAAATGGGGATCATCAGAGGGACTGAAATAGAAGTGGTGAGAGTTGCACCACTTGGCGATCCTGTGGAGTTTCTTTTGAAGGATTATAATCTGACACTAAGACGAGATGAGGCAAAGAATGTATATGTGGAGGTGGAACATTGAGGACTGGTGGGCGAATTTCAGGTTATAGAAGGGTATTAAATCACTTTAATGGAAATATAAAACACATTCATGACGATATAGACCACCTAGGGGACAGTCATGGTGACAATGAAGAGATTAAATCCCACCGGGATGATGTTGATTCACATCTGCACGATCTGATGGCACACGGTAAAGACCTTGGCAAGGCAATACCTTTAGCACTCCTCTCGGAAGGGGAAGAAGGTGAGGTCATCGGGTTTAATGGTGGAAGAGGCATGCTACAGAGATTGTCAGAAATGGGTTTTACACCATTAGAGAAGGTAAAAGTTATAAAATCAAATTCATCTGGTCCAGTGCTTGTTGATGTGAAAGGATCAAGGATAGCTCTCGGAAGGGGAGTAGCGATGAAGATCATTGTAAACGGAGTTGAGGTGTAAAAATGGCAATAAATGTTGCTTTGATTGGAAATCCAAATGTTGGAAAGACCGTGATCTTCAATTATCTGACCGGATCACGCCAGCATGTTGGAAACTGGCCAGGAGTTACAGTCGAAAAAAAGGATGGTAAATGCACTTACAAAGGAGAAGAGATGAATATGGTGGATCTACCAGGAACTTACAGCCTTACAGCCAGTGCAGTCGATGAAATGATCGCAAGGAACTATATTATAAATGAAAAACCAGATGTTGTCGTTGATATCGTCGATGCATCAAACATCGAGCGTAATCTTTATCTCACACTTCTTCTACTCGAGCTGGAGGCAAATGTAGTAGTAGCTCTTAACATGATGGATGTTGCGACTTCAAAGTATCAGATTGATGTTGATATGTTGTCAAGATTACTTGGAGTGCCTGTAGTTTCTACTGTCGCAACCAAGGGAGAAGGTATGGAGGAGCTCAAAGAAAAGATAGTAATGGCTGCAAAAGGCAAAGATAAGAGAAGATTCATCACAATTGGATATGGGGAAAAGATTGAAAGGCAGATTAAAGGGGTAGAAGAGGTTATCTCAAAAGACAGGGATTTTTTAACAAATATCCTTTAAGATGGCTTGCGATTAAGATACTGGAGAAGGATAAAAATGTATTGGAGAATGTAAATAGTTCTACACATGCAGAAGAGATATTGGGGCTTTTATCATGAGTGATGTATTTTGTAATGAAGATCCGGAAGTTGTATTTGCTGAGAAGAGATATGATGCAATATCTGAAATACTTGATAAGACGCTAAAAAAGAAAAAGGCAGAGATGAGTATCTCCGACATGCTAGACAAGGTAATGCTCCATCGGTCTCTTGGAATACCAATATTTCTTGCATTGTTGTGGGCGATGTTTCAATTCGCTTTTGTCTTATCAGAGCCATTTATGGTGATGCTTGAAGGAGTATTTGGATGGCTTGGTGGCCTTTTTGGAGAGGTAGAAACACCGCTAGTATCCCTTTGGGCAGACGGGATATGTGGTGGACTTGGTTTTGTCCTAGTTTTTGTATTTCCGATATTTTTCCTGTTTCTTATACTTGCGATACTTGAAGACAGTGGATACCTCCCAAGAGCTGCTTTCGTGATGGATCGTTTGATGTACAAATTAGGTCTTCATGGAAAATCATTCATCCCGATGATCATGGGATTCGGATGTAATTTGCCTGCTATAATGTCAACAAGGAGTATAGAAGACGAAAGAGACAGGCTTATCACTATACTAGTAAATCCGTTGATTTCATGCGGTGCCAGACTTCCTGTATACGTTCTTATCGCAGGTGCACTCTTCGGTGCTTATGCAGGGTCTGCAATATTTTCGATGTACATCTTAGGCATAGGACTTGCGATCGTGATGGCATTACTATTCAGAAGAGTGATTCCCGGACTTAAAGGCAAACCTGCACCTTTTGTTATGGAGCTTCCGCCCTACAGATTACCGACCGCAAAGAGTGTCCTTTTACATATGTGGGAGCGAGGTGTTGTCTATTTGAAAAAGGCCGGAACGATACTTTTAGGAGGTGCAATTGTACTGTGGTTCATGTCTTCATTTCCTTGGGGAACTCCCCTCGAGATGAGTTATGCCGGGAGCCTCGGACATCTTCTTGAACCACTCGTCCGCCCGCTCGGTTTTGACTGGATGGCTGCATTGGCGTTATTCTTCGGATTCCTGGCAAAAGAGATTCTTGTTGAGACTTTCGGAATCCTCTACGGTGTTGCAGGAGAAGAAGCAATAATGGGTGCAGTTGGGACACACATGAACCCTGTTACCGGACTTGCGTTTATGGCCTTCACATTGATATACCTACCATGTCTTGCAACACTTGGTATAGTGAAGGCAGAGACAGGATCATGGAAGTGGGTTGCATTTCTTGTAATCTATGAGTTGATACTGGCATACATTGTTGCTGCGATTATTGTGGGAGTGGGATCTTTCATATTGTGAGGTGATGAAAGATGGGTTATAAAATATGGAGTATCTATGTGTTTGTATTCGGAGCCTTATGTCTATTTCTTGGCTCTATGGAGGTGGCTTCAGTTCCACTGGGTATCGACTCAGTGGTTCCTGCAGACCTATTTGGTGGATTTGTAATGTTTGTAACCGGTGCCGTCTACCTATCAGGTCTGGATGATCTCCTTTCTGAAAGGCAGGAAGGGCTCTCGTTTGCTATCGTTGGTACGTTGCTACTTGCCGTATTTGGGATTTTATATCTTCTTGTGATCGGTGCGGATGGTCTGATGTACCTAATAGGAGGGGCTGAAGAGTTCTCTTTTGCAAGTGGATTTAGGCCTGAGATATGGCTGTTTGCAGCATCACTTCCTGCCGCCATATATATTGTAAGGGGAAGAGAAGATCCAGGAAGGTTGGTAAATGGATTTTAAAAAGTTTGTAAAGAAGGTAGGGGTAGCAGCATTCAAGCTTGCTACCACCACTGGTTGTAGTGGTTAACATAGGAAATTGTTGTGGGATGACAAAAGAAGAAGAAAAAGAACTCAATCCAAAGTAGGAATATCATCTCGGAAGCTGACCTCTATCGGATAAATAACGCTATCGATTGTGATATCAAAGTCAATCACATCCGTCCAACCGTTCTCTACAAATACCCCACCGAAGGAGAATCCGATAATCCTTGCATCATTTGAGATCTCTTTTATAAGGCCCTCCACATCTTCAGCAGTTGTTTTGTATTTGGGTATCGCAAGACCTCCCAAGATTACAATTACATCACAATTGAAAGCATCTGCAAAATTTTCCATGATTTGGTACCCTACTCCCTCTATCATCTTCATCTCCCTTGCGTCCTTTGCAATCGCTTTGGGAATGAAGATTATCTTATAACCGCGATCTCGCATCGCATAAGAAAGAAGCTGTGCAAAGGGACTACATATACCAACAGATCCAACAAATGCAATCTTGGAACCCTCTTTGATACCCTCTATGGACTCCATAAACGCTTTTATAAGTCCATTAAGTCCTCTGTAACTCATATTTCGCTCCATTGTCTTTGTTAAACCCTCGATAAGATACATCGGTATCAAACCCGAAAAAGGTTCCTTATTATGCTCTATCATCCACGGTAATAGTAAGTTCAGCTTGGTCAAAGTAATTGTGCCCTGATCTATATTCCTCAATTCCTCATGAGATTCGGACCGAAATCCTCCGACTCTGAAGTACACCCCTTCAGGCACACTTTACTTTCATCTCTTCCTCCTTCTAAATTTGCGAGCATTTCATATAACGTTAAGGCATATGTGACGTTTCCCCTGACCGAAGGAAAAAGGGAAATGTGGCGGAGCCCAAGTGAGGCTTTTACCGGACGCAGCATATATGCTGTGCCATCTGTTGTGCTGTGCCGTTCTCTTTTTATTATGGGCGAGAAAATTTTCTTTATCTGTGGACATTCTGCCTAAATTATTTCATGAACAGTTCCATTGGGAATGGCTTACCATGCCCGGGATAAACGGTATTTATCTCTAAACTTTTCATCTTCTCAACACTGACATTCGCTGCTGATAAATCGTCCATAATAGAATTGAGAACAGGTTTGTCTTTGTTTTCGAACAGATCACCACAAAACAGGTCGCCATAGGCTGTCAGGATTCCGATTGACCCTTTTGAGTGCCCTGGAATATGGAGAACTTTAGCATCGAATCCATATTCAGAGAGATCGTATCCATCTTCGATATATAAATCTGGTTGAAATCTTTCCTTTTTTCCAAACCTGAATAGGATGCGAGCTATCGTTCCAAGGAGAATATTGCCTTTTCTTCTATTCCAGAACATGTCCCCACGTTCGGCCATTCCTGAATCGTCTTGGTGCATGGCTATCTTTACATCGAACTTTTCATTGAGATAGGCGGCATTGCCAGTATGGTCAAAATCTCCATGTGTTAAAACGATAAGCTTGAGATTGCCGGGATTGCAGCCGGCGCTTTCAAGTTCTTTTTCAATGTTTGTACGCTTATTTGAACCACCTGTGTCGATCAGGATACAGCCGGTGTCAGTTTCTATAAGGTAGCAATTTACAGTACCTAACTTACAAGGTAACGATGAACTAATGGTTTTGATTTTTCCCATAGTCATGTTAAACACCTTTTTAATTTTAAGATTTTTTACTCATCCTTTTTGTCTTTCTTAGGCACAGCATTTCAGATAACGTTTGCGGATATGAGAAGTTACGGAGCGAAGCGTAGCAATTTGGGTGAGCCCCGAGCCAAGGGGCGAACCTCACATCCGCTGTTATACGCCCCTACGACTGAAAGGAGAAGAGCGCAGCGTGGCACGAAGCGTAGTGGGGTGAGTTCAAAAATTTTCTCGTTTTTATGTATTATGATAGGATTTCCTCAATTATTATAAATTTGATTTTTTCCGTTCTGAAAAAGAAAGAGAGGTTAGTGGTGAATTTCATTTTTCAATAATTTAGATATCTAATAATTTTATTTAACTTCATTATCATGATTATTTGATATCATGTCCAATTTCCCTCTGAATAGAATTATTGCAACAATAGTCCATAAAGCAATTGCCAGAATTAAATAGTATAAAAATAGCGACCACCCACCTACAGAGATATTCAGGATAAAATTTGTAAAAGTACCTAAGACTCCATGCATGAATATTACAGGGATCATACTTTTGGTATTTTCATGAAGCCACACCATGAGAACTCTATAGGACACGAGTACAGTATAATGGCAGAATAGTCCGGGCAGAAATATTGACCAGTCTACATTTCCGTTGATATCACCACTTCCCCAAAGCACAGGTAGAAAGTGCCATACCGCCCAAATAAAACCAAGAATTAGTCCGCTTTTTAGAATACTATAGCGTTTTCTCAACTCTGGTGTTGCAAAACCAGTCCAGCCAATTTCTTCAAATATTCCCCCTCCAATAAATCCCATAATCAAACCAGTAATGATGAAAGATACTTTGTTTGTTTCATTCATTATTTTTGGAGTGAAATCAGAGGAAAATTGAGAAAGTATCAGAAGCATAACAAACAATATAGCAGGCAGTGTGAAAAGGGCAAAGATATACCAACGAATATCAACTCTCCAATTAAGTAATCTAGATTTTAAATCACGGAAACCTGCTTTGCCATGAACAATTCCGATGAGAACAAGGCTGACAATGGTCGGCCCCAAAAGTAATGGCATAAGGGCAATGGGGCCATTTTCTTCAAATTGTTTACTAGTCGTTGGCATACCCATAAAAAATGATGCAAAAATAATACCAGCCCAGGAAAGGATAAAGGTTAGAATAAAGTAAGTTAATAGAGGATTTTTTTGAATAAATTTTTTCATATTTTGTTTCCTCCTCAAAAATAAAAGTTGTTATCAGTATATGATTTGCCTTTTGTGATTTATATTTTTTTCATAGCAAAGTGAAGAAAACAACATGTTATTCCCCTTTGAAAGCCTATCATTCATTATCCTCCGTTAGAAAAATAATTTTTGAATTGTGTATAACGGAAGAAGCATATATGACGTTCACCGATAGGCGTATGTCCTGAAAGGCAAGGGCGAAGCCCGCAGCATATATGCTGTGCCGTTCTTTGTCTTGTCATTGTCGAGATAAACCACCCTTCTCCTGATTTGCTTATCGTTTAAGTTCATCATATGCATCTACATATATTTAATCAATTACTTTA
>JAXHUQ010000010.1:0-5688 GCA_034189535.1 Halobacteriota archaeon
TCTTCAGGGCTCACCATTCCAAATTTGTCAACACCCAGATATGTGATTTCAAAACCCTGGCCACCAAGGTACTTGCAAGTTTCAAGAACGGCAGGATGCTCGATTGAACTAGTTATTATGTTTCCTTTCTTCTTTTTGTATGCAATCCCTTTTATTGCGATGTTGTCCGATTCTGTTCCACCGGCTGTGAATATGATATCTTCCGCATCAGCACCTATCAGCTTGGCAACTTTTATTCTGGAAGTATCAAGTGCTTCTCTTGCCCTTCTTCCGACAGAATGTAAACTCGATGCATTACCGTAGTCTTCTGAGAAGAACGGGATCATCGCGTCAACTACTTCCCTATTTGTCTGTGTTGTTGCAGCATTGTCCATATAAACTTCCAATCAAGACACCTCAAGAGCTAAAAATGGACTTGACACTATATCATACTATCCATTAGTGTCAGTTTTCAATTCATTCATACGGTTCGATGTGAATTACCACATCCATTACTTCCGGCCCATCTTCAATAAGCTTATTTTTAACTTGTTCAGAGATATCATGACCAGTTCGCACAGATATATCAGGATCAACTAAAATATGAAGATCAACACAGATATTAGGCCCCAACTTCCGTGTTCTTATCGCATGAACATCTTTTACGCCGTCCACTCCTAATGTTATCTTTTTTATAATATCGCGATCCTTACGAGATACGCCGCCATCAATCAATTCCGATAACGACGGATTAATAATATCCCATGAAACTTTTAGTATGAATAACGAGATGATAAGGGCACCAAGATGGTCGATAAAAGCCCAATCAGGATTAATTGATGCTGCTGCCACTGCAATCAGTGCCGGAACCGAACTAAAAGCATCTGATCTATGATGCCAGGCATTTGCAACAACAGCAGAGGATTTGGTACGTCTACCAACGTTGATTGTCCAGCGATATAATGCCTCTTTGAGGACGATCGAAAGTATTGGTCCGAGTACAGCTATCCACGAGGTCTGCTCGATATGAACCTCGCGAATTGTGACAATGGCTTCGTAACCGATTCCAAATGCAACAATTCCAAGTATCGATCCGATCACAATCGTAACCAGGGCTTCGATTCTGTGGTGACCGTACGGATGTTCTTCATCAGGCGGTGCAGACCAATACCTCAATCCTAGAAGGACAGCAAGATCAGTTGATACGTCTGATAAACTATGAACGGCATCTGCAATTACGGCCTGACTTGAGCCAATGTATCCGACCACAAATTTGATTCCTGACAAAAATACGTTGAGAAGGACGCCGATCCATGTTATTCTATTGATCTGGGCGAAATTCTTTGATTCACAGTCGTTATCCATCGTGTGATTACCAATCTTTATTCAGTGTATCTTTATAATAAGATTAACTCAATAAATCTTACAGTGCAATAACAATATTCAGTAAATCCTGTTTATACTGATATTTCAGAAAAGTATAAGTATTATGAAAATAATATTTTATTGATGGAATTATGACTGAAGACAATCTAGGATGTTGTGGAGTTGGTGGTGGATCAGAAGATACGAGCAGTTGCAGATTGGAAGCAATTGTTACCATAGACGGAAGAGGACAGATAATTCTTCCAAAAGATGTGAGGGTGAAAGCAGGGATTGAAGCCGGTGACAAATTGGTGGTTATAAGCTGCGAAACTGGTGGTAAGGTATGTTGTGTATCTCTCATCAGAGCAGGTGAACTTGATGATCCCGTAAAGGGAGTGCTAGCTCCGATGATGAAAGGGGTGCTAAAATGAAAGAAGAGGAGGTAAAAAAGGTTGTAAGAGAGGGCTATGCAAGAATCGCCCAAAATGAAAGTACTTGTTCTTGTTCTTCCAGTTCATGCTGTGGAAATACCAGCATGGCTGAAGATATCAGTAAAAAATTGGGTTATTCTGAAGAAGAACTAAAATCTGTTCCTGAAGGTGCTAATCTTGGTCTTGGATGTGGTAATCCTACTGCACTCACATCTCTAAAAGAAGGTGAAACTATTCTTGATCTTGGTTCAGGTGCCGGTTTTGACTGTTTCCTTGCTGCAAACAAGGTTGGGGAAAAAGGAATGGTTATCGGTGTTGATATGACCCCTGCAATGCTTGATAAAGCAAGAGAGAATGCAAAGAGAGCCGGTTATGAAAATGTTGAGTTCAGGCTTGGCGAGATTGAGAACCTCCCCGTTGCTGACAACTCGGTAGATGTTATAATCTCAAACTGTGTGATCAATCTATCTCCACGGAAGAAGAGGGTCTTCGGTGAAGCTTTCAGGGTACTCAGGCCCGGTGGAAGGCTGATGGTCTCTGATATTGTGCTCTTAGGAGAACTTCCTGATTTTATTAAGAATTCAAAAGATGCATATGTGGGCTGCATCTCAGGTGCGGTACCAAAGGACGAGTATCTTGGGATGATAGGTGAAGCCGGTTTTTCCGATGTCAAAGTTCTTGATGAGACTGTATTTACTACAGACCTTTATTCTACCGGCCATGATCTGGATACGGAAGAACTGATTGGTACTCAAGAACTCATCGTTAGCGTGAAGGTAGAGGCGAAGAAAGGTGCCTGAACTCTTTAATTAGGTATTGATTTGGAATAATACCAAAAGTCTTATATAACAATTGTTAAACAGAATCGTCTTCAACAGCCAAAGAAAAGAGATACTCAATGAATTTGATATAAGGTCAACAGAGTATGAATAGGGATATTATGTTTCCGATTCACTTGAAACTATCTCTATCATGTTTTCAAAGACTATAAAAGCTGAATCTAGAATATTCAACCTGATAAGCTTAGAAGACGTAATAATATAAGAAAAAGAAGACCGAATAACAGGCCTAGTACTCAACTGGATCTCTGTTGAAATGGCTGGTCTCCATGTTGATACCTTGACTATAGGATCAAAGATGACCATCGATGCTACCGGACATGATAGAGATATCAGTTCATTGTTGAAAGAAAAATGATTTAGAGACTGAAAGAGTCCCCTTCAGTCGAAATCGAATAATTAGAGATTATTTTAAGCAGGCATCACATTTGTCAGGAGTGACGTTGTGTTCTCTGTATAACTCGCATATCTTCTTGTCCTTCTTGAGTTCTGAACATATGGCGCATACTCCGGTCGTAAGTTTATCATCTTCACCATTAATAAGATCTTTTGCAAGATTCCGTATCATCTCTTTTATCTCGTCTCCCAGATCAACATCCTTACCTCTCTTATTGCCCAAGTATTGAGAAACCGCTGCTTGTGTTATTCCAAGCTTTTTTGATGCTGATTTTTGAGATAACTCTAGGTTTACAAGTTCTTTTGCCAGTTCAGCCCTTATAGTTGGTAATACATACCAGATTACAATCTCACAGGGGAACTTCATATAACAATCGTTATTCTTTAATCATCATATAACTTTGATTTCACGAGGATTACATTGTTCTTTATAAAGGAAAAAGAAGGGTGAATCAGATCACCCAAGTATCTCATGAAGATTGATCTTATATTGTCCGAGATCGCCACCGTAATTTCCAGCTGTTATCTTCACAACGCCTGGAATCTTAACTGAAGCCTCTATGCCCACCTTTGTCGCCTGTTTGACACTCTCTTCGTCGAGGCCGTTTATCACTATCTCGTAGACAGATTCAACCTCCTTTGGAATTGAGGTACCTTCAACCTTATCCTTCAAGGTTGGACAGTACTTCTCATTTGCAGAAGCCATCAAGAACTTATATTGCGATCCGACTTTGCTCCCTGAAGCTACTATACCGCCAGGGAAAGGTGTTATCGTCCCTTCAACATCATATATTGCTTCAACAGCGTTTTCTGCCGCTGCAAGAGCCGCTATCTGGTTCTTTGCAAGTATGAAGAAGTTCCCACCAGCCACTCCTTTTTGAACGCCGTAATCTTCCTCAAATATGAAATCCCCTTCCATCATGGGGATTCCCCAAACTTTTCTCCCTCCCACTTCGGTCTCGTACTGATAACCATCCCCGAAGAATTGCAGCTTTATCGAAAGTTTCTCCTCGGTTTCAAGACCGTTAAATGAGGCTGTCGTTGGTGCTGGGAGTACACATTGCCCAAGTCTTCCCAGAAGTTGATCCTTTACTCCGTCCTTCTTTGGGTGGCATATAAGCATTGACACACCCGGTCTTCCGTCAGGTGTCTTCTCCGAAGGGACGATACATTCCACACCTGCCTCAGCAGGACATCCTATAACTGAAGTTCCAAATCCGGTCGCTTCCTTTGCTGCAACCAATGCCCAATTCTTGTTTACTGCAGTTATCACTACTCTTGCCATATTAAGCGAAAAAGCTTCGGCAAAAGTATCCTCAATCTCTACACCATTTAGTTCCATGAGATTCCTCGACCGTGAATATGCACAAAAGATATAAAATATTTTCGTAGTTAGGCCGTTCAACCAACTAAAACCTTGATATTGTCTGTCACCCTGAAGAGTTTCTCCCTGCCCTGGGCATCAATATACTCCGCCAATCCGAGATCGACCAGTTTTTGGATATGATCTGCTATAGCCACCCTAGATATCCCTATCGCCTCTGAAAGGTAGTTGAAGTTCGCTTCCCCTCCGTTCTTGATTATCTCCTCGATAATCTTCACCTGACGGTTGCTCAACTGCTTGTAAATCTCAAAAAAGGCCGATTTTTCCAGGAGAACTCTGCGAACAAACTCCTCATCGATCACTTCGCACTTCTCTATCATCGCCTCGATCATCATCCTTGATGTGAAGTCGACTATCTTGCCAGGGACGAAGAATGCATAGGTAGCAATGGTCTCAACTGCTTCTTCTGTGAATGGAGAATAACCTTCTTGTTCTAAAATTCTGGACATCTCAAGCCGTTTTTTAACGATCATGCAGGATTGATCCACATCAAGGGGTTTAACATATATTTGTGTGAAAACACTTGAGATTGAAGGCCATTTTTCGATTAGTTTCTTCCATCCATCGAGTGTGGTCGCACAGATGAAGAGCACATTCGACTCTTTAAACATCCTGACATACTCTTCTCTGTCCACTTCTGAACATCCCAGTAGATCTTCAAGATTGTCTAATATCTGAACAGCCTCTGATTTCGAATCCAAACACATATTAAGAAACATATTTCCCATTTCCCTTGAATCTTCTATATCTTCAAGGCTATCTCCCAAATTCTGTGCAAGAGATAATACAACCTGTCTAAAGGATGGGAAGAAAGCATGATAAAGCACAATAGACCTTTGAAACTGCTGTTTTCTGATCAAACTTTGGATTATCGTCGTTTTACCTATTCCATCTTCACCTATCAGGACTATATTCTTCTTAGATCCCATATTATAGAAATCGATTATTGTTTCAAGTATCTCGACTTCATCCTCCCTTCCCACCATCACCTTATCAAGCGCTGCATCCTCATAAGTGTACGATCTGAAGGGATTGGATTTTAGCCCTAACTTTTCCAAGCGGTTTATTTGAGGATTGATAATCTCCTCTTCCTGCGGCTTCTCATTTATTGCTTGTGCAGGCGAGATATCTTCTTCATCAGTCACTAGTGGAGATGGCGGGTCTTCTTCAACAATGATTTCGGCTTCATCTAACGGCGCTTCTATCTGTTCCCGACATCCTTGCATCTCACCGACCATAACGTCTTCAGGTCCTGCGTCACCACCCGTGTAGGATTTGATCCTACTGGATTGAA
>JAXHUQ010000010.1:5788-29563 GCA_034189535.1 Halobacteriota archaeon
GTCCGAGCTTCTCTATAACTTTAACCGGATCATTCTCAATATTTTCGCCAAACAGGTCCTCATAGTTCTTGTTTATCTTTAGTGGACTCTCAGGGGGTGATTCGTCCACAGGCTCGGATTCATCTATCACCTCTTCATGCGACAGAGAATCATCCGCGCCCTTATTCAAGAAAAAACTACTCTTCTTTTGTGCTGTCTCAAGGGGTCCTGCGTCACCACCCGTGTAGGATTTGATCCTACTGGATTGAAGTCCGAGCTTCTCTATAACTTTAACCGGATCATTCTCAATATTTTCGCCAAACAGGTCCTCATAGTTCTTGTTTATCTTTAGTGGACTCTCAGGGGGTGATTCGTCCACAGGCTCGGATTCCTCTTTATGATCTCCAAGCTGCTGCTTCTTTCCTCTAGAAAGGATCTCCTCGGGCCTAAATCGAGTTAATAAGCTGATCGCCTCCATCCTGGTCATATAATCCTCCCAAAGCCCCCTTCATACTTTGGCAAAGGTGATAGAAACCCCCGCATAATCCATTATTATTACATATAATAATAACCCTAGTTAATAAACTTTACTAATACTTAGCTAATACCTTTTTTAAGCTTATTTTAGAATTGCCAAAAGCTTTAAGTATTATTATGTTATACTAATGAACGCCGGTAGCTATACTGGATTCACCCGGAGGTGAAACAAATGAAGAGAAGAGATAAAGAAGAGGAAGCAGCAGAAGACATATTTGAGAAAGTAAGATTATATGGCTGTTAGAATAACTTAAAATCTAATGGTTAAAAAAAAGCCAGCTTTGGTTGTAGGCATAATACAATTGTGTGTTATACCTTCAGCCACGCTCTATTTCTATCCGCTTTTTTCTATTGTTCTTTTTATTATTGCCAAAGGATATATAAATCCGTTAGTAGTCTCAAGATTCTACCCCCTTCTACTGGGAGTTGGAATAGCGTTGTTATCCAATTTCGGAACAAATATTTGGAACCACAGTAATGATATCAAAGAGGACATGGCTCAAGGTAAGGATAACGTCCTTACTCAGGGAATTGTAAATAGAAGAACGATAGTGACTTTGGCCACAATTTTTTACATGATATCTTTAATGGTCATCTTTATCCTTTCCGAGAGGTTTAATAGACCTATATTTCCTTTTTTTCTAATATGGTGTGTCATAACGTGGTGGTACTCCGATAATTTTTTCTTCAAAAAAATATTTGGCTTCAGGTTAAAGGACCACTACTTGGGTGAATTAGTTACTTACATTATAGCTTGTCCCACTTTTACTTTGAGTATATGGCTGATTTATACCGATATGGATATAAGGGGCTTATCACTTGCACTTATCTTTCTTTTTTACGGTATTTCCGGTTTGCTTTTGAAAGATTTAAAGGACATAACTGGAGATAGGGCGGCTGGTCTTAAGACTCTTGGAGTGGTTTTTCTACCTTCACAACTTCTTTTCTTGTCCTCTATGCTCTTGATTCTATATTATCTATTGATTATTACATTTACTTTACTGGAGGTATTCAATATCGGAAGCTTGTTGGTTAGTATACCCTTAGCAATATTTATTTCAGGTACTTTCTTATATTTTCACCGAAAAAGTTGGGAACTTGAAAAGGATGATTATAAACCGATTCAGAATATGATGCTAACAACATATGCTTCCCTTTTCATGTTTGGGATCGGTAACTTTATTTGATAATAAAAAACATATTAATCTTCGGTTTATGAGTTTAAAAATTGTTGAAATTGATAAGAAGAAAAGAGGCGCTCTGTTAAATTTTACAAAGTTGCCCTATGCGATCTACAAGGATAAGGATGTATGGGTACCACCACCAACATCTGAAATTATCAAATATTTAAGGTGTAAAGATGTTTTATCTAAAAATTTTTCAATTTACTTATTTCTAGCTTATGAAAACAACGATATTGTAGGACGATGTGCAGCATTAATAGATAGAACCTATATAAAGATTAAGAAAGAAGATACGGGGTTTTTTTCATTTTTTGAAGTTTTAAATGGGCATGATGAAGCAGCACATCTGCTGCTATCAAGAGTTGAAGATTCTCTAAGGGCAGAAGGAATGAAGACGATCCGAGGTCCATATAATTGCGGTGATCACGGTTATTATTTGTTGGTCGATGGTTTTACTCACGCACCCTTTGGCAGTTCTTACAATCCGCCTTATTACAAAGATATTCTTCTGGATTATGGGCTGTCTAAGGAAAAAGAGTTTTACAGTTATCTCATAGATATTACAAAGCCTTTGTCTATAAGTTTAATGGAAAAAGTAGATGCTTCTGAAAAAGATGGCGTTAGCGTACGATCAATTGATTTTAGATATATCAAAGAGGAGGCAAACACCTTAGCAGAAATTATTTTAGAAGTTTTTAAAGACCATTGGGGACTAAGACCCCTAACCTTTGATGAGATAGAGTATATGCTTAAAGAAATTAAAAGATTTCATATACCCAATTTTTTTAAAATTGTAGAGATTGCAGACGATCCTGCAGGAAGTTTATTATCTTTACCGGATTTTAGCCTAATGTATAGAAAATTCAATGGCAAACTTGGTCTAAAACAATTTTTCCAGATGCAGTATTATAAATCTAGAATGAATAACGGATTATTATTTAAAATTGGTGTAAGACAAAAATATAGGAAAAGAGGCGCAGCACTATTAATGGCCACAAAAGCTATTGAAGATATGCAGAAATGGGGTTTTAAAAGTGCGGAATACACCCTTGTTCTTGAAGGAAATAATGCATCAAATGAACTCGCAAAAAAAATAGGTGGAGAAGTATATAAAACATATTGGGCGATGGGGAAGAAGCTTTAGACCTAGATCTCTATACAGCTACTAGTACCTGCGCTTGAAAAGAAGGTACTTTCTTCAATTTCGGACATATACTTTTTTTCCTGGTATTTTGGAGGTAAATATGCAGATGTTGGTGCGGTAAGTATCCCAAAATAATTCTCTTTTGCCAGGTTGTTAATTTCATCCTTGACCCGGTATGTCCTTTCTCCAAAAGCTGAAATGGTTCCCACATCAATCGTAAATAATTTGAATCCTTCTTGCTCCTTTAACGTATAAAGTGGTGAGATAAAGTCATTGAGTTTTGTAAAGGCTCGTACACGAGCAAGCCAAACCTTTTCAGAGAAACCGGAAATATCAACAAAAAATGGGAAGATCTCAAAAGGATAAAAAGCACGAATTCCTACATGGAATACTCTATTCGATCTTTCATCAAAGAAGATCAAAAAATATGGACCCCAGACTTCAAATGATCCTTTTTCAAATTTTTCCACTATTTCGCCTTCACCGTTCTTTGAAATGTATACAAAATCTTCAACAGCCTCAACAGGTGGCTTACCATCCAATGATACCAATACATTTTTTTCAAAGACAGCATCAAATTCCTTTAAAACTTTAAACTCATTATTAACGATATTCTTTGTCTCCTCAATATTCTTCCCTTTATCAGAAAAGATATCGTCATATATTATATTCATATCTTCTTTTTCGATAGATAAAGCCGCGATCCCTCCTTGTATATCCCTGAAATTGCAGAATATACTTGGAGAGTTCACCTTCATCTGAGTGTGAAGTACGTTTATACCAACTATGGGGATCTCGTAATTCGTCTTCTCTGCAAATTTATTAAGTATCGTCGGAGGCGGATAGAATATGTTGTTCTTGTCACAGTACCTTGAGAACTTTTCAGCGTATTCTTTCTGTTTCTCTACTTCCTTTCCCTTGCATCTCTGGCTGTAGTATGCACCTCTTGCATAGAACTCAAGCCCATCTCTTAAACCAGGAACATGGACCAACGGAAAATGAAGCATTACAGCCCCTTCTTTACAGCTGACTTTATCTGCCAGTTTATCGGCACTCTTCAGAGCGCCCTTTACCGAGGCCCCTTTGACATTGATCCTTGCTTCAGAATCATGGCATAGAACAAGTGCCATACCATCTGCTCTTATATCGTTCTCATATATCATACCATCAATAGAGGCGCCTATTTGTGGTATATCTCCAAATTCATCTCCGAGCCTATCCAGTATCTCTTGGTAATTACCATGATACTTTTGTGTGGCATAAAATAGCGCAAGATCGGGTTCAAAACCAAGTCTCTTTCGAATGTCCTCAATTACCTCTTTTGAAGCTTCTTTTGGATCCTTCTTGTTACAAAAAGATACAATTGATTTCATCTTAAATACTGATCCTCACTATTTTTTATGGTGAAAATCGATCATCCCCTCCTATCTAATAGAGTTTGTCAAAGGTTAATATAAATATATCGGTAAAATATAAAAAATAATGACTAAGCTAAGCTATTTTATACAATTGCCTCTCTAATCTTTGTTGAAGCACGGGTTATCTCAAGAGATGTTAACTGCTGGTGTGCATCAGGATTTATTATCGTGGCAAGAACCGTCGATTTGGAAGATGGATGAAATGCGATTTTATGTTCTTTGAATGTGAAGATGATATCTTCGAGCCTTTCTCGCTCTATATGTCCCATAACGTACTTGACTTCATTTTCCATCCATCGCATTATATCCATCAGTGTTCTTCGATCCGGTGTACGCAGGGCTATTGGTGTTCCATCTATCCTATAAAGTATGCATGCTTCTATACCTTCGGTCTCGTACAACTCATCCAATGCCTTCTTCAGATCAGCTGCCATACTCTACTCGTTCTCCGTATCGAAAAACTTTTCAAGTATACTTGAAGGATCTTCCTCGCTTGTCCAATTACGCTGCAAGACTTCCAGTCTGCGAATGAGGATATCCTTTAGATCCCCATCCTCTTCTCTTACCCGGGCTTTTGCATCTTCAAACCGATCCGAGTATTCTGTCTTTGGCGTAATACTTTCAACTTCATCCTCAGATACTTCTGCAACAACACCAAGTCCACGCTGTATCGAGATGGGATACAACCCTTCTCCATGCCTGGATCCTCTGTGCTTGATGATCCTCATAGTCCTGTTGTATCTTTCACCAAAACCTAGACTTTGCAGATGAATAACACTATCTGCAAGATATATCGGTGTGAATATTTCACCTGTCAGATCAGTGCTTGCAGGAAAAGGAGGCTCTTCAAGGAGCACCAAAGAGGTTCCCAGTTCCCTGAGGCCATTGAAGACCTCACTCAGATATGTCCTATGAGTCTTATCCTCCAAAAAAGTGAGATGAGTCAAGGGATCAATAACGATTCTTGACCCTTCCTCTGCGGTCTCTTCCACAATCTTAAGTAGGTCGGTTGAGAGTTCCCTTGATATGGATAGAACCTCTTCACCGCGCTTATGCAAAACTTTCAAACTGCCATTTTTAATATAATCCTCAATTTCAGTCCATCCCATCTGCCTACATTCTCGAATGATGTATTTTTCTGCCATCTCAAGTGAGAGATACAATGCACTTTCGCCTCTGTTAAGGCCGTACAACAGATACTGCATTGCGATAGTTGTTTTACCTGCACCTGAAGATCCGAGTATTACATTCACAGTATTCTCTCGAAAACCGCCACCTATTATAGTATCGAGTCCATAGACACCAGTCTTCAATCTCTTTTCTTCAGAGTGACCACTCTCGTCCATTGTATCTTCTAACACTCCTACCATCATCCTATCCCCTCAAAAGACTCCTGCTTCGGAATGAACAATAATACCTTCATCTGTGATAGAATAAGGCTTTATCTCTCTGGAATGCTCGATCCTTCGCATCTTGACAATTTCTATTGCTAGCTGAACCTCTCTTAAGTCACTTGTTCGTACGTAACGCAGAACGACTACGCCATCAGATACATATTCGACCAATCCGAATTTTGATGAGTATGGGTTGTCCTTATCACTTTCTGAGATAAGTACAATCGAAGCCCCACTATCTTCTATCGTCTGGCAGAGATTGAATAGTTGTACCCTGCGATCCGATTCATCGTCGAAGAGCATCTCAAGTAGTGTTACCGGGTCAATGACCACTCTTTTTGGATTAAATGATCGAATAAGCTTGGGCAATTCGCTCTGAATCCTTGTAATCGATGTCTTGATATCCGAAGCATCAAGTTTTATAAGAATGAGCTTGTTTTCATCTATATACGGTTGTAAGTCCCATCCGCTATTCGATGCTGTCTCTTTCAGCTCTTCCTCCCCTTCATCCATACTCAAATATAATGCAGGTTCTCCTTTGGAAAGCCCCTCACAGATAAACTGCAGTCCGAATATGGTCTTCCCCGTACCAAAAGGACCTATAACAACAACGGTCTGATGAGGTGGTAAACCCCCTCTCAGCATATCGTCCAAACCTTCAATTCCAGTACTGACTCTATCCATTATCTCCTCCCCATTATCATCTTTACATTAGAAACCTCAAAACCGGAAATTGGAGAAATCACTGTCTCAAACTTTGCAATGTTCTCGGCTTCTAGTTTTGGGAGCAAACCCCTGAACTTCTTAACATACATAGTTCTCTGTCTCTGTGCAGTTCCCAGCTCACCCCATTCAAAGACGAGAACCCCATCAGCACAGTCCGCTATCTCTTCCTGTTTACTCGATTCAAAGATGTTTGCGGTAAGGAGTAAATATATGAGACCGTTCCAATTAGTAGCCGCCCGTTGGAGCCCTTTCAAAAATGAGATCAGGTCCTGCCATTTAATTCTATCTGAATACATCCGGACAAGATCAGTGAGTGAATCTATTATTACGAGGCTACCTGCGGCATTTTCATTCAGATAGTCTACAAGCGATTCCAGCAAATCCTTCTCCCTACCAAGCCCCCTCAGGGATTCGAAAGTATCTGTTGATGCTTCGTCAAACGGGAATGGAGAAAGCTTAAAATAATCCTTTGAGAAATCTTTGAAGATCAGATTATCCTTGAGCGCATTATAATATTGTTCAGAAAAAGATAGCGATATCTCTCTCATAACATCTTCCTTTGATCTTGTGAGTGATATGTAGCATACCGACTCTGGAATAGCCACATCATCATCTATATCAGTTAAAGTTGTTATACCAGACTTGAGAAGCGATATCATAATTGCTGAAGAGAAAGCAAATTCCGCACTTCCGGCACCAACTTCTCCAGTCAGGAGTGTGAATGAACCCGACGGAAAGCCACCTTTAACGATTGTGTCTATAGACTGTATTCCCGTTGGTATCTTCCTTATTAGTAATTCCATCTATCTACCCCCATTTACTTAAGTTCGATTTAATCCATCTGCTATACGCTATACTTATCTACCCGTCATCTGTATAAATCTTTGCACAAAACTTAGATTATTTTGGGCCATTAGGCCATCAACCTCACCAGCTATCTTTAATGATAATATGTTAAAAGCCTTACTGGCCGAAGATTTTGGTTTGTACTTAACAACTGGCATCTTTGCATCAAGCGACTTGAGCACGTTATTATCCTGAGGAATCTCCCCCAAAATCTCGATTCCCAAAGTCGATCTGATCTCATCCCCCTTGATTCCTGTTCTTCTCTGCTTGTTTATGATTGCACTGGTCACTTTTGATCCTGACATCCCCGCTGCAATCTTCATTCTGAGTGCAGCCGATATTGAAGGCAGATCCGGCGTGACAACAAGTAATGTTTCGTCAACAACTTTAAGTGGCGCGAGACTGTACTTTGTCAGTCCGGCAGAGTCGTCAACCAGTATGAAGTCATATGCGTTCAGTTTTGATACAACATCTTCAAAAACATCAAGATCAGACCTTAAGAAGGAGTGCAAAGAGGAACTACATGGCATCACGTGTAGCCCTTCATAAGAATCATATATGGCCTCTTCGACATCCGCCTCTCCTGTAAGGACCTCATGCAAGGTGGTTGGTGTGTTCTGTAGACCGAGTATCAGTTGCAAACCACCCATTGCGATATCTGCGTCTATAATCAAAGTTCTTTTCCCCATCCGCGAAAGTAAAACTCCCAGACTTGCAACCACCGTAGACTTCCCCACTCCACCTTTTCCCGAAGTAATTCCAAAAATTTTAGTCATCTACTACCGCCATTCCGCCATTAACTCACCTACCTATCTTACTTATCTAATTAAATACTTTATGCAAACATCGGAGTAGCTCAAAAACCCTTAAATAATTGCATCACATTTATATACTTGGCCAATGAATATGGTAATCGTCATACTGCTGATCATAGTATTAATTAAAGAAAGTGGGCGGGGGCATGAATTTTGGTTGATGAGGGAGATCTACTAGAGATATTGGAAGAAGATGCTGATCTGGATGCTCTTAGAAAGAAGTTAGGAGAAGAGGAATCGCAACTGATACCTAAGACTTATGAACTTAAGAAGATTCAAAAGAGACGATCCGACCTAATAGAAGAGAGACAAGAACTTCTCAAGAACATGAGGGTTTTGATAGAATCGGGAAGACCGGAAGAGGCCAGTGTTCTGACTGAGAAAGCTTCGAGAATCACCGAGGAGATTGAGATGCTGGATGATATCCAAACAAGAAAGGAAGAAGAGATATCTCCCAAAAAGGATGCGGACGAAAAACTTCGGGCAAGACGTTCACAATTAGAAGAAGAACGTAGTGAGCTATTAAAGAAGGTTAGGATACTTGTTGGTGCCGGAAAGTCGGAAGAGGCAAACATACTAACTGAAAAAGCCTCTAAAATTTCTGAAGAGCTCAATATGCTCAGTGAACTGAAAGCTCTTGAAGAGATCGAACTTCCGGGAATAGGAGATAAAGAAGAGCCTTTATTCTGGAAGAGACTGCCTTTCAGAAGTAGCGGCTCAAAAGTAAAGGTAGAAGATTACGACTATGACCGATATGGTCCTATTGCAGTATTCAGGGGAACCGAGGGTTATAGGGAACTTGAGAGATATTGGGCAGATGAACCATTCTCTTTTATCTCAATACTATATAATGACGACGACAATGACTATCTGTACCATGTAGTGGAGCCGGAATTAACTCCTTTTGAAAAGGCGCTACTTGAGAGGACATATGAGGATCTACGTGACATTATCATAATGGAAGATATATCCACTGATTCTGTAAAACGGCTGGTTCTGAGGGAGAAGGTGGCAGAGCTGATAAAGAGTTACAGGATACCATTAGACCCTGCATCATTTCATAAGATTTTGTACTACACGGAGCGCAACTATATAGGGTACGGTCAAATAAACGCAATAATGGGAGATTCCCAGATTGAGGATATATCCTGTGATGGTGTTGGTGTACCCGTATTTATTTATCACAGGAAATATCAGAGCGTTAAGTCGAATATTTCTTATAATGAGGAGGATCTCAATAACTTTGTAACAACACTTGCTCAGAGATCGGGCAAGCATATATCTGCAGGAACACCGATGGTTCATGCTACCCTGCCTGAAGGCTCTAGGTTACAGGCAACTCTTGGTAGAGAGATAACGACCCGCGGTAGCTCATACTCTATCAGAAAATTCAAAGAGGAACCTTTCACTCCTGTAGATCTTATAAAGTTCAGGACTTTTTCTGTGGAAGAACTCGCTTTCATATGGCTTTGCATTGAGAACAACAGGAGCATGCTCTTCTGTGGTGGTACTGCTGCCGGAAAAACCTCTGCTCTGAATGCAGTTTCATTATTTATACCTCCGACTTCAAAGATCGTCACGATAGAGGACACAAGGGAACTGACACTATATCATGAGAACTGGATCGCTTCGGTCACAAGGGAACCATTGATGGCAGGTGGAGCCGAAGGTTCAATTGATATGTATGAGCTCTTGCGTCAGGCGCTGCGTCAGAGGCCGGAGTGTATGATAGTGGGCGAGGTCAGAGGGCCCGAAGCACTCACATTATTCCAGGCGATGTCTACAGGACATACCACATATTCCACAATGCATGCCGGTAGCATACAAGAGGCTGTCAGTAGACTGGAGAATGAACCGATAAACGTACCCAACATGATGCTGCAGGCACTCGATCTAGTCAGCCTCCAGATATTGACGTACCATGGCGGAGAACGTGTTAGGAGAAATCTGGCATTGGTTGAGATAACGGGAATAGATCCCAGAACGGAAAACATCAGGATAAACGAAGTGTATAAATGGAATCCGGTATCGGATAATTTTGAGAGGGTAGGCGAATCCCAGATCTTAAGAGAGATAATGTCCAACAGAGGTTGGAACACAATCCAACTGAACAATGAACTAAAAAATAGGGAGAAAGTTTTACAGTATATGATAAAAAAGGATCTACGGGACTACAGGAAGATCGCCCCCATCATTAAAAGGTACTTCATGAACCCCGAAAAGGTGCTTGAAGAGATCGAGTATGAGGAAAAACTTGAGGAAGGTCAATAAAACATGAGTTTGGTTGATGAGATTGCCTTTCAGATATTCGGAAGGCAAACAAGTAAGAAGCCTTATTACAAGCTTCAAAAGAAGCTGAGACAAGCTCATATCGGTGTACCTTCTGACAGATACGTAGCCTTTGCATTGTTTATTTCATTAATCATTGGTGCTATTGGCGGTTTGATCGCATACGTGTCTTTAGGTTACATTTTGCAAGTAGAACTTCCATTCACATTTTACGTCACAGAAGGATCGATACAGGAATGGATGGTAATTCATAAAGAGGCGCTTATTTCGCTTGTAGTAGTACCTATTTTCATATTTACGATTGCTCAGATAAGCTATCGCATCATACTCTTATACCCGTCCATTCACGCAAGTATGAGAAGGTCTCAAATTGATGCAACAATACCTCACGCAGTCACTTTCATGTATGCTATGAGTAAGGGTGGTGTGAATATAATGGATATCTTCAGATCACTTTATGAGCACTCAAACATATACGGAGGGGTCGGAAAGGAAGCAGGTATGGTTGTAAGAGATCTCGATTACTTTGGCCTTAATATAACTGCGGCACTTCACAATTTAGGCGAGATTACACCCTCCGAGAAGCTAAAAAGCTTAACTGAGGGATTGATTTCAACTATCGACAGTGGGGGAAACTTAACTACTTATCTCTCAGCCAAGTCGATTCAGCTACAAAATGAAGCTTTACAGGAGCAGAAGACTTTTCTTGAGACGCTTGCCATAATTGCAGAGATGTACGTGACAGCTTTTGTCGCATTTCCACTGTTCCTCATCACTATAATTGTAGTGATGGGTAT
The DNA here is from genome assembly GCA_034189535.1 of Halobacteriota archaeon. Lineage (GTDB taxonomy): Archaea > Halobacteriota > Syntropharchaeia > DAOWMC01 > DAOWMC01 > JAXHTN01. The sequence continues at coordinate 16,918 of JAXHUQ010000010.1, forward strand.
GATGAGTGGAGGGTATCTCTCCGTTTTACAGTTGATAGTCTATCTCGTTATACCTGTCGGTTCTGTTGTTTTTTTACTGGTACTTGATATGTTATCAGGAAGATTGCCGGATCAAAGAGCTATCTATTCCGAATCCAAAAAACTTGAGGTCTTTAAAGATGTACCAATAACAGAACCAAAAGCTAGTGAGGCACATCTCTTCTATGCCTTTGAGAGGTACGACAGAAGAGAAAAGTTCATGGCTTTTCTGAGAAATCCACTCAAAGCGATATTTGACGAACCTTCTCGGGCACTATATATCAGTATTCCATTGGCCTTGTTATACCTTTTATATATGATATATCCCCTGTGGTTGTTGGCTCCATTGAATATTATGGATATCGATGAGCATTTTGTTATTGCTATACTCATAGCGATCGTTCCTTTTACCTTCTTCTACGAGGTTAGAGAACGAAAGATTAAGAAGATGGAGGATGCGATTCCGGAATTTCTCACCGGTCTTGCAAGTATCCAAGATGCAGGACTCACACTTGCAAGGTCCATAAAACTGATTCTCTCTTCAAATCTTGGTGTACTCTCGACTGAGATCAGAAAGATGTGGGGGGAGATTCAGTGGGGAAGTACAACCTCCTCGGCTTTCATCAGATTCGAGAAGAGGGTGCGAACCGGATCGATCTCGCGTACAGTGGCACTTATAACAAAAGCAAGCGAGGTTTCAGGTGACATTAGAGAGGTCCTAAATATAGCCGCAAGGGATGCTGCAACCTCTAAGAATCTTAGACAAGAGAGGAGAGCAAACATGTCGATGTATGTTATTGTCGTCTACATCTCATTTGCAGTATTCCTCTTCATAATAATCGTCCTTACAACTATGTTCCTACCCAGGGTACCGACTGACGTCAATATGGCTAGCGAGGGGGCTTCGGCTGTGAGTCTCTTCTCTGAGGGTTTCGATCTTGCGGAATACAAGATGTTGTTCTTCCATTCGGTCATAATACAGGGTTTGTGTTCAGGCCTTATTGCAGGACAGATGGGGGAAGGCAATATCTTATCCGGACTCAAACATTCAGTTATAATGGTGGGGCTTGCATATCTTCTCTTCATGTTCCTTTAGGTCGATGAGAGGTGGTCTTTCATCTGTAGATATACTCTGTCTCGAGCGAGTCATTTTCCCAACTCAATGATAGCATGCCGCCGTTCTTCTTTAACCCTCTATTTGACTGCCAATTTCCAATCTCAGAATCGATATTGAAGATTCTCGGACTTCCATCGATTGCGGGGCCTATGAGTTTGATCTCTTCTCGCCTCTTGCCATGGATTGAGACATGCCCGACAACAAAATAATTCACTTCAGTCTTTTCAATAATCTTTTGTAGTGTATCGCTATCGTTCTGATCAAAACTCCTGTTAACAACCTCCCATCTGAACTCTTCATCCTCACAAAGGACTCTTTCGAAGGTTTTCATCAGATCCCCGCCTACCATTTGAGCCTCATCAAGTTTTTTAAATGCATTGTTACTTATACCAGCGTGAATGAAGAGCATATCATTTACTACGGCAGCAAATGGCCTCTCTCCTATCCACTCTATGTAATCTACAAGTTTGTCAAAATAGGCGCTGTCACGTTTGATTAGGTCCATCTCATGGTTACCTGAAAGTGCGATCAGCTCACCACCTTCGGATTTTGATTCCTTCTCAATATTTCTAATGAGCTCAAGGACCTTCCTCCCCTCCTCGTCCACATCAACAAAATCGCCAAGAACCAAGATGGTGACCTCTCCACCGGTATATCTGAAGTGATCGCTTTTTATGCTAAAAGAAGCATCTTTCATATCGACTGTCTCAATTATCCCGCCTTTCTCCAGCAGTTCATGAAATGGTATGTACCATCCATGTATATCACTGATGGCAACAACCCTTCGGACGCCTTTCCTTCTTACCAGTCTTTCTTGATGCAGTCAAAGCACCTCTCTTTCCATTGAATCAAAATTGAAAGACCCTTGAGCAGTTCTCATCAATGGCATTTATAACCTCTTCCAGTTTCATGCCCTTTGCCTCCGCGATCTTTTCGTAGACTATTTTGACATTTTGTGGAACATTCCTCTTTCCTTCTTCCGGTGAGAGGTAAGGGGCATCTGTCTCAGCGAGTAAAGATGTTATAGGTACTCCCCTTGCGCTCTTCTTCATATTCTTACTCCTGACGATACTTGTTGGAATGGATATGTAATATCCTTCTTCACATATCTGCTCTGCAAGTGATCTTTTGCCGGAGTAGCAATGAAAGACCGCTTCCTTAACATCCTTATCAAGAATCATCTCAAATCCATCATCTATAGCGTCCCGCATGTGTAAAATGGCAGGTAGTTTCAGCTCCTTTGAAAGGTTCAGGCATTCTTCAAAGATTTTTTTACTCTTCTCAACCTTCAACGGATCTTTAATCCAGTAGTAATCGAGTCCTATCTCCCCTATTCCCACTATATTATCTTTATTTGCCTTTATAAACTCGAAGTACTCTTCAAGTTCCTTTCCATTTATATCCACTGCGAACTTGGGGTGTAATCCGAGTGCAATATAAATAAATTCGGAGTGATCCTCGCGCAGGGCAAGAGATCTGACGGAATCAACAGGTTCCGTTCCACTCACAATTACCTTTGATAAGACTTTCTTTGCACTTTCAATGACCTCATCCATATCTGTTTCGAACTGTTTGAAAGTCAAATGACAATGAGTATCTATCATAAAAAAAATTATCTAACTTCTGATAATAAGACCTTGTATTCCAGGTAAATAGATTATTGAATATGTATGCTCCATAGGCTAGAGCCTTATGAAGCACCGATGAATTGATACGGTATAGTTATAGGTTAGGGCTCTTAAGCTGCCTTGTTCAAGAATATCTCCATCGAAGATACGTTGATAGTGTCCCCACTGTCTCTTTGTATCTCTTCAGTACTGATCTTGATCTCTTTCACCTGCACGGCTGGCAAGAATTTATTTCTCACAACTTCTGCTGTGTCAACTGCTTTTGAGATTGCTCTTCCTCGTGACTTTATGGCCACTTCATTACTCCCGTCATTAAATTGCGTCACCACTGCCAAAACATAGTTCATTACTGGTTTGTTTCCCACGAATATCACGTTATCCTCTCTCATTAGATTAGCCTCCATTTTGCTGTCGTTATTGTCTTAAGATGACTTATATGTATTCGCTCTTACTTCCATATTAAACTATCGGATAATAAGATCAATATTGAGCTCAAAACCGATAACCGGATACTCAAGCCTAAAGTTTGTTATCACTTCTGGGTGAATCTCCCCGAAAGAAGCGACTATATCACCTTTTATGAGTATTACATCACCCCTCCTTCCTTTAAGCAGCGAAGGATTCTCCGATTCGGTTATCTTAAACTCATATCCTATCTCTCTAAAAATTGCCTCAACAACCGACTTCGCCTCCGCAAAACCTGCGTTTGAATGTATACAAACTCCGGCGAGATGTAACTCATTTTTTGAGTCTTTTACAACATCACCAAACTCGAATAGGCGTTGTGGGAGCTCTCTATGCTTGTTTAGCGACAGAATATCGAGGAGATTGGGAAGTATCGTTGGTCTCAGAATTGTGTAATCCTCACTTATCGGATGTTTTACCCATGTGACTTCGTCACTGATATCTAGCAGCATCTTTTCAAAGTGCTTCCGCTCGTTTGAGAGTGTGAAGGTCATGACATCGTAATATCCAAGCCCGATCATGATCTCTTTCAAAAGGACTTCAATGTTTCCAATAGCATGAGGTTCTCCCACAGTCATCGTCTTGGGAAAGACCGGTTTTATCATGTCATATCCATATCCAATGGCGATATCTTCGATTATATCCCAGTTGTGGAGAATATCTGCCCTATACGCAGGAACTTTCACCTCTATCTCTCTTTTATCAAGTAGTTTTCCACCAAATCTCATCTTCTCGAGGCATTTAATGCATTCTTCTCCTTTAAGATCCACTCCAATCAGTCTTCGAATCTCTTCTAAAGGGACCCTCCAAATTGAGGCATTCAAATCAGGGGTTATCATCTCTGTTTCATCAACTACTCGAACGGATTCAAGAGAGCCTCCCCGCTCAGCGAGTGCTGTAACTACTATATTGAGAGCAATGTTAATATAATGAGGGTCGAGACCGGTCACGTCGATGAATAGATCCTTCGTATCTTGCGTGACCCTTGTAAGTTCTCCATTTATAATGGGGGGAAAGGAGAGAAGCTCTCCTCTTGAGTCCAGAATTACCGGATACTTCTCCATACCTTTGAGGATGTGGGCAAATTTCACGCCCTTTGGGTGTTTTTGTAGCACCTCCTCCATCGTCATCTCTATATCATAATCAAGAGGAATAAACGAAAAACCGGGATCTTCTGCCAGGTATCTGAATGGGGCCTTAACTTTTGAGAAATCATGAACACCTATAGATACCTTCTTTCTGTTCCTTCCGATGCCCCAGTGCAGATCTTCTTGAAGTCCCATCAACGATTCAATGACCTCTTCTTCGAAATTCAGGCCTCTTACCACCGCACAGACGACAAAAGGCCTCACCAACTTTACAGATTCCTCAACATCGATTCTGATATCCGATTCCTTGACCGGATATGAGCAGAGTCCACCTTCCAGCCCAAGGAATCCCCGCATGGAACGCGCAACCCCTTCCACACTGAACATATCCGGCCTATCCGGAAAGAATTCAATATCCGCATACTCATCTTCAATCCTCTCGATATCGGCACCTATCATCGGTATCTTCTCAAGGATCTCCTCTCTACTTGCACCTGTCAATCTCTCAAGATCTCTATAATTAAGTGTTATTACCGGCATCTCCACATCTCACTTCAATCTATACTTATTACTCTCTATTTTAAATGTTATCTTCTCTTCCCTCTCCAGTTTCTCCAGATAACCCAGCATAGCACCTCTTAACAGGAGGGGGTATTTGACTTTATATGTCTTCTTTATAAGATCATCGAGCGACTCTTCTCTTCTCCCAAGCACTTCGAGAATCTCCCTCTCACGAGCCAGTTTATGATCAATCGACTCCCTTATCTTTGCATTGGGTTCTCTTATGACCTCTCCGTGGGCAGGAAGGATCATATCCAGATCAAGCTTTAACAGGCGGTTCAGCGATTCAAGGTACTCTGTCATGTTACCAGATGCTCCGGATCCGACATAGGTTGTGGCGGTGTCAAGGATGTTATCGCCTCCAAGTAGTACATTCTCTTCTTCATAGTAAAGACAGATGTGTCCTGGGGAATGTCCTGGCGAGTAGATAACTCTCAGTTTTACAGATCCGAGATCTATAACTTCATCATCTTCAAGGTATATATCCACCTTTGAAGGTTTTATCGGAGGAATCCCTCTTTTGTTCATAGTAACTGGATCTCCTATCATCCCTGCTGCTTTTATATGAGCTGCTATGCTAGCGCCGGTAATCTCTTTTATCCTGGTATTACCTCCGATGTGATCGATATGCTCATGGGTGTTGATTATCATACCAAGTTTGCCAAAGTTTTCAAGCTCTTTAGTTATCACACCAACGCTTGACCGATCCCCAACGCCCGTATCCACAAGTGCCAGTTTATCACCCTCTATCAGGTAAACGTTCATTGATGGTGTAGCTGAGAACGGCATCTTAAGTGGAATCTGAAAGATGTTGCTACAAACCTGTTTACATTTGCCTTCTTCCATCTGTAATAATTATCCGGTCCATGCACATAAAATTTCACGATTTTGTGCATCTTTGGAACCCAATTACTCCCATAAATATACGTGATATTTTTATATATGCGCACCTCCAACCTTACCTTCAATGTACAAATATAATAGTCTCTGGTATCTCTTTTGTCTGTACTTTTCCGCATAAATATGTTGTTGAGACTATTTTTAAATAACCTAGAGGAGAGGATAAGATGGGAAAGTATGAAATACGAACTGATGTTACAAAGAATAGAATGTATCTAAAACTTGCAGGTTTTTTCCACGAAGAAGAAATTGCAGGCGATATTGACATCATCTTGGAGGAAGTGAAGAAGCTGAAACCGGGATACGATGCTGTAAGTGAGATCAATGAATTCAAACCCGCTTCACCTAAAGCCGCAGCAGCTATGATGAAAGCCCAAAAAGCGTTAAAAGAATCTGGTTTGAATCGTATAATCAGGGTCTCCGGTTCGAATGTTCTTGGAAGAAAACAGTTTGAGAGGTCCGGAAAAGAAGCAGGTTATTCTGCTGATACTGCATCTTCCGTCGAGGAAGCAGACAGGATGCTAGATAATTGATATCCCATCACTTCATCATCTCTGATACAATTAGAAAGTATGATTATGGATTATACCTACCTTGAGAGAGATGAATAAAGTATCAGATGATGTTATTATTGTTATGGTCGGCCACGGGAGTCTCCTACCATATGGTAAGGAGATGCTCAGTACTTTTTGTGATGTGATGAGAGGGAGAGGTTTATTCTCAAGGATAGAGACTGCTTTTCTTCAGAAGAACGATCCACCACTTGAGGATGTATTAAGAGGGCTTGCATCAGATGGTGTAAAGACTGCATTAATACTTCCTGTTTTTCTTGCAAATGGTGTTCACACTACAAAAGATATTCCAGGCGTACTTGACAAAATAACCGAAGAGACCGATATGAAGCTTATCTACGCAGAACCGCTCGGTGCGGATGAACGGATTGTAGATATTCTGATCGATAGAGCAAACGAAGCACTTGGAGTACAGGATTAACTTTTGTACTTCATCTATACATATTCTGTGGGATCGGGCCACTGGAGCTAGGAGATTCAATAGGTTTTATCTGCTCTCTCAATCCTTTGATATACTTCTCAATCCTTTCAGCTTCGGAGTATAGTGGTTTTGGATCTATCTCTACTTTTTTTACGAGTCTGTTTATCGACTCGATCACCTTTGCCGCAGCTCTTGCATCCGGCATATCCGGACGTACTTGTGCAAGTAAACTGATGACATCAAAATCTTTTCTCCTACCCTCGTTTAGAAGAACAGCAGATACTCCTGTTATTATTCCGGTCTCCAGCTGGTCTATTTTCGCATTCTTGAGGTCTTCTCTCGCACGATCGCTGCTTCCAACACCGTAAACTCTACACTCATCCACTTTATTTTCCACTTCACCGATAGTGGGTGTGGGTAAACCTTCCGGAGTGATTATCCTTGAACATCCGTTATCTATCGCCCAAGTTAAGATCTTATCTGCAATCGGCCTCGCAAGCTCGGATGTTGGTGTAAATTCCGTAAGGAATACCGCAAGTTTGTGACTCTCGTCAGCATAAATTCTTGCAGGAAATTTTGGTCTCGAAGCGTAGACCATCGAAACCGGAGGGAAATCCGGGGAATCTATAGCGCATATCTGGTCAAGATTGAAAGCCTCTATCAGGAAGTTTGCTGAGATTATACTCACTAAACCAATAGTTGGAAAACCTTCAACTATTGTTGCACCTTTTAAATCGATGTCCTTAAATTTGTGTATCTCGACCATCGGATCAGTTTTTTGATCCTTCTCATTAATAATGTTATCGTTTATGGAGTGGGTTCAATTATTAGAATCTCTTCGTTTTATCCCTTTACCCCCTGACACTATCAAGAGCCTGGTTCAAATCACCTATTATATCATCAACATCCTCTATACCAACCGATAGTCTGATCAACCCGTCCGTAATCCCACATCTTAGCTTCTCTTCCTTTGGCATGGACTTATGTGTCATAAACGAAGGTATCTGGATAAGCGTATCTACATCTCCGAGACTGACTGCGAAGGTGCATAATTTGACGTTATTTATCACTTTCCACGATTGAGCAGAATTTTTGACTTCAAAAGATACCATCCCGCCAAAACCATCCATCTGTTTAACACCAATGTCGTACTGTGGATGGGACTTCAGGCCAGGATAAATTGCCTTTTCCACTTTTGGGTGCCCCTCGAGGAATTCAGCGACTTTCATAGCATTCTTCTCATGCCTCTCCATGCGCACGGAAAGTGTCTTCAATCCTCTGATCAGTAGCCATGCATTGAATGGGCTTATCGCCCCCCCAATATCTTTCAAAAGACCTTTTCTCACTTTATCAATGAAATCTGCCTCACCCACTGCTACTCCGGCAATGGTGTCACCGTGTCCGCTTATATATTTTGTAGCGCTGTGAACAACAACGTCCACACCCAGTTCTAAAGGCCTTTGAAAGTAGGGAGTCATGAATGTATTGTCTACCACCACCTTGGCACCAAAATCACCTGCTATCTCAGAGATGGCTTTGAGATCAGACATCTTCAAGGTTGGATTGGTAGGTGTTTCAAGAAAAATGAGCTTTGTGTTGCTTTTTATTTCGCTCTTCAATCTTTCGAGATCCGAGGTATCTACAAATGTCTTTTCAATTCCGAACCTGTCGATCTCAGAGAAGAGGTCATATGTGCAGCCATATACGACATCATCGCATATCACGTGATCCCCGCTTTGTGCAATAGTGAGTATTGTGTGGGATATTGCAGCCATTCCGGATGCAAGACCAAGGGCTGCTTCACCACCTTCAAGTGCGGCCATCTTCTCTTCCAATACTGTCGTTGTGGGATTTCCCGTTCTTGTGTAAACATATTTTGTCTTTGAGAGGTTGTCCAGTGCGAAAGTGGAGGTCTGATAGAGGGGTACAGCAAGTGCACCGGTCTCTTTGCAGGGTTCCTGGCCCACATGTATCGCCTTTGTTGAAAAGCCTGATTTTTTAGAGTCCATTTTTGCTCTACCTCGATAGGCAATTTAAGCAGTAACCATCCGTTGCTTTGATCTTATTGCCCTCAATCTCATACCCCGTTATCATACTCACCTCTGAGCCACACTTCGGACACTCAAGAGTATCTTCGAATGCAAAATCAATATCATTCAGTATATTTTTTAAAGTAGCAGCATAATCTTTGTAGTAACCTAAAGCTTCTTCATATAAAGCAATTTTTTTGGATGAATCGCCTCTTTCAGCTCTTAATTTTTTCATAGCTTCCTGTAAATTACCTTTCTCTCTTTTTAATTTCAGATTAAAGTCCTTAAGATCGGATAATGATGAGATTTGCTGTTTTAAATTATACATCTCTTCTTCCTGTCTTTTTACCTCTTGTATCAGGTTTTGTGCTCTTTTTCCTTCTTCAATATAACTTCTAAGGACTTCAGGAATCGTTCTATTTGATTTTGCCGCAGTTTCTTCCATCATCTCCTTTGTATCTGCATCAATGGTAACTAAAAAATCAAAAAAGTCTTTTTCATTTGTTTTCATCTTAGCCAAGTTGTTTTTTGCAGTTTTACGAATAACAGATGCCATATTCTCGTTGTCAGCAATCGATTCCAACTCTTTAGCAGCCTTAAGTACTATAAGTCCGTCAAGAGCCTGATTACGGACCCAGTCTGACTTATCTGTCTCATTTACAATCCTGAAAAGAATATCTGTCGAACCCATATCCGCAAGATCATCCAAAGCTTTCTTACGGATCCATTGTGATTTTTCGAGGTCGCCTACGACTTTGTACAGATCTTCGGCCGAATCTGACATTATTAATACACCACTACGACTTGTCAACCAGTTCACTTTAAGGTATTGGTTTGAAAAAAGATGTTACGTTCTCGATCAGTTCAAAAGCCATATTCAAAGACGATTACACCATCTCTTTCGTCCACTCTTATGGTATCTCCCTCGGCGAAATCTCCTTTTAAGATCGCTAGTGAAAGCGGGTCCTGAACCAACCTCTGAATCTCCCTTTTGATCGGTCTTGCACCAAACTTTCTGTCAAACCCGATCTTTGAGATATGTCTCTTTGCAGACATCGTAAACTCAATTCCCATCTTCAACTCGGAGAGTCTCTCCGCTAGGTACCCGATCTGGATCTCAACTATCTTATCAATCTCTTCGGGACTCAGAGCATTGAATATTATGCGCTCATCGATCCTGTTCAGAAACTCAGGCTTAAATCGCTTCTTTAGTGCCGAAAGGACGATCTCCTCCATCCTATCCGCATCTTCACCCAGATCCCAGACCTCTTCGCTTACAATATTTGAGGTCATTATTATTATCGTGTTCTTGAAGTTGACTATGTGACCCTGACCATCAGTGAGTCTCCCATCGTCAAGTATCTGTAAGAGGAGGTTGAACACATCAGTATGGCCCTTCTCAATCTCGTCAAAGAGCACTACTGTGTACTGTTTCGTCCGAACTGCCTCAGTCAATACACCCCCTTCGTCATATCCAACATAACCGGGCGGCGCTCCGATGAGTCTTGATATCGAGAACCTCTCCATGAACTCTGACATATCCACCCTTACCATCGCCTTCTCATCATCAAATAAGAACTCCGAAAGAGCTTTGGCAAGTTCTGTCTTTCCAACACCTGTCGGACCCATAAATAGGAAAGACCCCATCGGCCTATCAGGATCGCCAAGTCCTGATCTCGCCCTTCTTATGGCATTTGATACGAGCTCGATCACCTTATCCTGACCGACGACCCGCTTCTTCAAATTTTCTTCCATATGGATCAGTTTCTCGATCTCACCCTCAAGCATCTTTGATACAGGGACACCGGACCATTTTGAGATGAATTCAGCAACTTCTTCCTTTCCAACCTCTTCTTTTAGCATCATACGGCCTTTTTTCATCTCTTTTAGTTTGGAATTGTATTCCTCTAGCTCTTTTTTCAGATCAATGAGTAGTCCATACCTAATTCTTGATATACCTTCCAAGTATTCGCTCTTCTCTGCTTCAATTCCTTCTTTTTCAATCTCATCAATTTTGGATCTTGTCTCTCTTATCTTTGAAATAATCTCTTTTTCGTTGCTCCAGATGACCTTTAACTTCTCTTCTTCCATTCTAAGGTTATAAATGCTATTTTGAATACTTTTGAGTCTTTCTTCAGACTCTATACCATCTTCAAGCTTTAATTCGCTTTCTTCTCTTGATAACTGCTTAATCTTTCTGTCAATCTCATCTATCGTTGAGGGGAGGCTATCTATCTCAATTCTTAACTTTGATGCGGCCTCATCGATTGCATCTATCGCTTTATCGGGAAGATAGCGCTCTGATATGTACCTATTCGATAAGACGGCAGCAGCAACAAGAGCGGAGTCTAAAATTTTTACTCCGTGATGGGCTTCATACCTTCCCTTTATCCCCCTTAATATGGATATTGTATCTTCCACTGATGGTTCTTTCACCATAATGGGCTGAAATCTCCTCTCAAGAGCCGCATCTCTCTCGATATATTTACGATACTCATCGGTCGTTGTGGCTCCAACGCATATCAAATTTCCTTTAGCAAGTTCCGGTTTAAGCATGTTTGAAGCATCTATTGAACCTTCAACTTTTCCTGCACCTTGTATTGTGTGGAGTTCATCGATAAACAGGATAATCCGACCTCTTGCACCTTCTATCTCCCTCAGAACAGCTTTAAACCGATCTTCAAATTCGCCCCGATACTTACTCCCTGCAATCAAAGCACCCATATCAAGGGACAAAACACTCTTATCCTTCAATGTATCAGGACAATCCCCCTCAACAATCCTTTCAGCAAGTCCATGAACTATTGCAGTCTTCCCTACTCCCGGTTCTCCTATCAAAACTGGATTATTCTTTGTCCTCCTTGATAGAACCTGTATCACCCTTCTGATCTCGTCATCCCGACTTATTACCGGATCCAATTCTATATTTCTCGCCATCTCAGTTAAATCGATTGTGAACTTGTCCAAGGCCCGCGTCTTACCCTCAGAGACCCTGTCTCCGATCCTCTCCTGACTTTTCAATCCCAAAAGAGCCGAATGAACCAAATCTCTATTAACTCCCATCTTCTCAAGAATCCTTGGTGAAGAGGGATGAGTATCCGCTGATATCGAGAGGAGCATATGCTCTGTGCTCAGATACTCATCATTCAAATCCTGAGCCTCATTCTGGGCAACTTCGAGCACCTTATTCAATCGAGAAGTGATATAAATATCATCCTCCTTTGAAACCGTGCTCTGGGGCATACACGAGAGATACCCATCTATCTCGTTTTTTATCTGGGCGATATTTATGCCGATCATACTTAGGATAGCAGTTACTATTCCGCCTTTCTGATTGATTAAGGCAAAAAGGAGATGTTCAACGTCAGTCTTGTTATGATTGTATTTCTCTGTAATCTCTTTTGCATCTTTCAGGGCCTCTTGAGCCTTCATCGAAAATTTGTCAAGCCTCATACTCACAGTCCCATAATAGTTTTGTGACTCTGGGTTTAAAAAGGATATTCATTTGGGTAAGGGTGAAGATCTCGAGTACATCTACAATTTTTGGGTCATTGTTCTTTGAATATAGTTAAGTTCCATCGAGATAAGTATGCCGATTAAAAGTACAAATACATCCTCGATCAAGCTTCTCAATAATTGGTATCTTTCCCGGTCTGTGATCTCCTAAGTCAGTTTGGCGATTGAGTTGGATTGAGGATATGTTAGGCAGGGGGGTTTTTATAATTGCAGTACTTCGGCAAGTAGAATGAACATTATGGATTGGTGGTGTGATATGAATGTGGAGATTTTAATGCCTTCTTTACGTTCATTGACCATGCATACTGAAAATTATGGCACAGACGTGCT
>JAXHUQ010000100.1:0-5699 GCA_034189535.1 Halobacteriota archaeon
CTCCTCATGGTAGAAAGGTTGGTAGCATTTCAGCAAGGAGAACAGGTAAGAGGTGACGCATGGCGAAGAAGAAGAGGACTGATGTCGGACCCCGAAGAAAGGGTGAATTCACTTATAGAGGCTATAATATTGAGCAGCTTAAAGGTATGAGTTTGGAAGAATTGGGTGCTTTATTCCCATCAAAACAGCGTAGGAAGCTGAAAAGGGGGCTTACACATGAGGAAGAAAAGTTTCTGAAGTCTTTGAGATCCAAAGGTGATCGTCAGATCAGAACTCACCTCAGGGATATGATCGTCCTCCCGGAGATGGTAGGGATGGAAATAAGCATTCATGATGGTAGAGGATTCAATAAAGTTGAGATTCAGCCTGAGATGATAGGGCATCACTTAGGCGAGTTTGCATTAACAAGAAAGAGGGTCAGTCACGGAAGTGCGGGCATCGGAGCAACGAGGTCGAGTAAATATATACCATTGAAGTGAGAGAAATCGGAGTTGATCAGATTGGCAAGTGTTAAGTATTCAAAAGAAATGGACCCCGAAACAACCTCCAAGGCCATGCTTTACGAGGCACACATATCTCCCAAACATGCCAGAGAGATATGTAATTATATCAAGGGAAAGAATGTAAATAAGGCAAAGGCATATCTGGAGGATGTAATAGCCCTTAAGAAAGCCGTTCCTTTCAAGCGTTACAACAGAGATGTCGGACACAAAAGAGGAAAGATCGGCCCGGGAAGGTATCCGCAGAAGGTTGCAACGGAGATCCTCAAGCTCATAGAGAGTGCGGAGAGTAATGCTGAGTATAAAGGTCTCGAACCGGAGAGGATGAGAATTGCACATATAATGACCCAAAAGGGAAGAGTTATAGAAGGTATGATGCCACGAGCATTCGGTAGAGCATCACCGAAGAATACGGAGACGACTACAGTGGAAATAATATTGGAGAGTTGGGGTTAGTATGGGAATTGAGAAGAAATTCGTGGCCGATGGAATTCGAAAATCTCTTACTGACGAGTATCTCACAAAGAGGCTGGAAAAAGCGGGATATGGTGGAATGGAGATTAATAGGACTCCAATGGGCACACAGATTACTGTTTATGCCCAAAAACCCGGAATGGTGATAGGGAAGGGTGGAAAAGTCATAAGAAACATCACCATGGAGCTTGACAATTCATTTAACTTTGACAATCCACAAGTAGATGTACATGAGGTGGGAAACCCTGCGTTGAATGCGCAGATGATGGCGTCATCACTTGCAAACATACTGGAAAGAGGTTGGAACTTCAGAAAAGCCGGATACAACACTCTTCAAAAGATCATGGGTGCCGGAGCACTGGGATGTGAGATCGTGATATCAGGAAAGCTCACGGGTCAGAGATCCAGATGTGCAAAATTCCTTAATGGTTATATCAAACATGCAGGGAAGAGTGCCGAGGAGGTTGTCGATAGAGGATTTGCCGTAGCAAGGCGTAAATCAGGTGTTCTTGGTGTAAAAGTATCTATTGTGTCTCCGGATGTAACGTTCCCTGATAACTTCAATATCGTAAGGGATGAAATAGTTGAAGTAGAAGAAGAACCAAAAGAGGTTAAGGAACCTCAAGATGAGGTTAAGGTTGAAGAGAAACCCACTGAGCCGAGCGAGACAGAAGAGGCTGCCACTGAAACAAAGGAGACTGTAGAGGAAGTGGTTGAGAAGGCTGAAGCTGAAAAAGATGATGTTGCAGAAGTAAAAAAAGAAGAAGCTTCTGAAGCTGTTGCAGAAGATGCCCCGGAGAAGGAAGAGGAGGAGAAATGAGTATCCTTCGTTCTGATGAGATTCGTAAAATGAGAAAAGATGATAGAATTGCCCAGTTGGAAGAACTGAGCGATGATCTTATAAGGGAGCGGGGCATAGCATCTGCAGGAGGAGCCCCTGAAAATCCTGGAAGGGTAAGAGAGGTAAGAAGGACAATAGCAAGGATCAAAACAATACAAAGAGAGGAGGAACTTGAATAGGAATGTCAGTTTGTGACAAATGCGGGCTTCCCGATGATCTGTGCGTCTGTGAAGAGATAGTTAAGGAATCTCAGCGTGTCAAGATCACAACCGCAACAAGGCGTTGGGGAAAACAGATGACAATCATCGAGGGTTTCGACGACCCAAACATAGACTTACGCGATCTCACAAAAAAACTGAAGGCAAAATGTGCATGTGGCGGGACTGTCAAGGAGGGCCATATAGAGCTTCAAGGTGCACATGTAGATAAAATTAAAAAGATTCTCATAGAGATGGGCTATTCGATTCATGGAGATAACACCCAATAACATTATTCATAACGAGCTTTTTGGGTTATACGTATCTGTAGAAAAAAGTACCAGCAATAGTATGTTAGGGCTCTCAGGTAAGATAATTGATGAATCACGGAATATGCTAATGATCGAGACGACGAATGGGGTTAAAAAATTGCCAAAATCGTCTTCAACTTTCAAATTTGCGCTACCAAGTGGAGAGAATGTGACGGTGGATGGTAGACTACTGGTCTCACGGCCAGAAGATAGGATCAAAAAGAGATTAAGGAGATAAATAAGAGGAATAGAAATGGCAAGGGATATTGGACTGGATGTTATCGCTCCTGAAGATGAATGTACTGATGCGAAATGCCCGTTTCACGGCAGTTTGCCTGTCAGGGGTATTGTACTTGAAGGGGCTGTTGTGAGTGATCTCATGCAAAACACTGTTGTTGTTCAGAGAGAATTCACGAAACTGATAAGAAAATACGAGCGATATGAGAAGAGAAGATCCATGATTCACGCTCACAATCCACCCTGCATCGGTGCGAAGAAAGGAGATATGGTGAAGATTGCAGAGTGTCGCCCGTTGAGTAAGACAAAGAGTTACGTAGTGGTGGAGAAGAATGAAGGGGCATAAAGCGAAGATTCCAAGGGCGCTTCCGACCGGGGCAAGACTTGATTGTGTCGATAACACTGGTGCAAGAGTTGTTGAGATCATTGCGGTGAAGAGATACAGAGGAGTTAAGAACAGATACCCAAAAGCGGGTGTTGCCGACATGGTTATAGTATCCGTAAAGAAGGGTACACCTGAGATGAGAAAGCAGATTCTTCCTGCCGTAATCATCAGACAGAAGAAGGAATATCGAAGGCGCAACGGGCTTCGGGTCAAATTCGAAGACAATGCAGCCGTGATAACTGATGAGAAAGGCAACTTGAAAGGGACTGAGATCAAAGGGCCCGTAGCACTGGAAGCAGTCGAGCGTTTCAGTCACATCGCAGCTGGCGCTAGTATCATCTTATAAGTTTAGGATATAAAAGAATTTTTTAGTGATAAAGATGGGACATGAAAGTTCTTGTCCCAAAATCATTTACTGAATCTTGTATTGATCGATTCGGCATGCTTGCTCATACCTTCGGCATTTGCCAGATCTATTGCACAGTCTTTGATGCTTGTGAGACCTTTCTTGGTCAGCATCTGTACAGGTATCTTCTTTACGAAGTGGTCTACACTGAGTCCTGATACTACCCTTGCATATCCTGCAGTCGGAAGTACATGGTTGGTACCACTCGCGTAATCCCCTGCTGCAACCGGTGAGAAGTTACCGATAAATATTGAACCCGCGTTTCTGATCTCCTTTGCAACCTCGGAAGCATTTGAGACCATCATCTCAATGTGTTCCGGTGCATAGAAATTGACTATGCTAATTCCCTCCGATAGGCTCTTGACGAGAAGAATAAGGCTTTTACTATCGTCAGGTATCTCATTTCCCACCTCTTTTTGTACGGCTTCGGCAAGTTTCTTTGAAGATGTTACAAGAATTGATACACTGTTATCACCATGCTCAAGCTGTGCTATCATATCACTTGCAACGAGTGGAGCTTTTGCAGTGTTATCCCCCAGAATCATGACTTCACTTGGCCCTGCTGGAAAATCGATTTCAACCGTATCTTCAACAAGAGTCTTCGCAGCAGCAACATAGATATTTCCCGGACCTACAATCTTCTCAACTCTTGGTATTGTATCCGTACCGAAAGCCATTGCAGCTATCGCCTGTGCTCCACCCACCTTGAATATCTGATCTACACCAGCAATATCAGCTGCAACAAGGGTAAGATCATTTACTTTTCCATCAGGTCCGGGTGGGGTGCACATTATAACATGATTGACACCGGCAACCTTTGCAGGTATCACGGTCATGAGTGCTGAAGAGGGATAGGCATGAGATCCTCCGGGGACATATGCACCAACAATTTCCATCGGTATTACACTGTGACCGATCGAGACACCGGGAGTAAATTCGTCCATTGTGAAGTCTCCTATGACATCTTTTTCCTTTGCGTGGTACTTGGTCAGATTGGCTGCGGCTTTTTCAATCTGTTTTACTATAGAAGGATCGACACGGTCTTTTGCGTCTGTCATATCTTCTTCATAGACTATTAAAGACTCAATATCGACACCATCAAACTTCTTTGTGTAATCTATGAGGGAAGCGTCTCCCCCTTCTTGCACTCCTGCAAGTATGTCACTCACATCTTCCATCACTTCAAACATCGGTGATTCTCTGTCCATCAATGCATCTATATCTTCTTCACTCATCTCTTTCAGTTGAACAATCCTCATTGTGCCTTAACCCCCCAATTTACAGGAAAAAGGTGGAAGACGAAACCTTTGAGTATTTCGTCATTCATGTAATCCATGATCAATCCATACGTTAATCTTCTGCTAATGGCCAGAAGAGCCATCATCTAAATACTAAAGAGATGCACACCATATATAAAATTGTTTGTCATCTCACCTAGTGATTCTTCCCCTAATCCAGATCAATTATGGTTGTATTATTAATGACAAATGTGCCATATTCCTATCGATTTTTCTATCTCAACTTCATAGATACTTCACAGACTCTTCTTCCAAGGGCCCTTGCAAGCTTCAGATCTTCCTTTGTCGGTCGGTCTTCAGACATGAACCCTGTTGTTGCAGTTGCTCCATAGTACGAGCCGTGTGTTGCAACTTCAGCTTCGGTTAGAGGAATACCGACAATAACCATTCCGTGGTGTAATAGGGGTATCATCATTGAAAGAAGCGTTGACTCTTTACCACCGTGCATCGTAGAGTTTGTACCAAATACCGCTCCTGCTTTTCCTGAAAGAGCACCCTTGACCCAGAGTCCCCCTGTTAGATCGACAAACTCCTTCAATGGTGCCGCCATATTTCCAAATCTTGTCGGCGATCCGATAACAAGAGCCTCGGCATCCGATAGTTCATTAACATCTGCTTCAGGAATATCCTTCATCTTTTCAAGCGTTGCCATCCAGCGTTGATCTTTCTCAATTACTGCTTCAGGCGCAGTCTCGCGGACCCGTCTCAAAGATGCTTCTCCACCTGCACCTTCCACCCCTTCCTTTATCGCCTCTGCAAGCATCAAGGTGTTACCGTATCTTGAATAAAATACTATGTATATCATCCCTTCACCTCTCAATAAAGTGTTTCCAAGGAAGGTTATATACTTTTCTTAGATTGGTGATATCTCGACTTCGAATCATACGAGATCTTGCCTAGGATGATCGCTTTCTTTCGTTAAAAACTCCCTTGCTATCCTCAAATCATGCCTTGTATTCACATTGACCCCAAGCAACGGATCATCGAAGATCAGAGTGGACGACTCTTCAGATGAAGTAACAATGTTCAATCCGATTGCAACAAGATTCT
>JAXHUQ010000101.1:0-5674 GCA_034189535.1 Halobacteriota archaeon
TTGAGGATCCTGAATTTATTAGTAAGGCGTTGTATTTTATCGGCAGAAGAGTCGATGGCGAAGCAATAAATGCAGTGGCTGGGTATTATCTTCAGCCTGATGGGGATTTTCACGTCAGTAGGGAGGAAAAATCTTGGATGAAGCATTGGGACAAGATACCCAGGATGAATGAAGCATTTGATAAGATCATCGGATCCGAACCGAGATTGAAAGAGACGCCCTTCGTCTTTGGGGGAAATATGGTTATCCACCGGGACCTATACATGGTTGTGCCATTTGATCCGGGAGTACCCAGGGGTGAAGATATCGATTTTCTTATGAATGCAAGGATATTCGGGTACTCATTCTTCCTTGACAATCAATTGTCAATTAAGCATCTCCCACCACCGAAGTCGCACCCCACCTGGAGGCAGTTGAGGGAGGATATATATCGATTCGTGTACGAGCGTTCAAAGATTGAGAACCAGAGAGAAGTGGATGGGCTTATAAAGATCACTGCTGATGAGTTTGATCCGTATCCCGGATGTTTTTTAAAGCCTGATCTTGAGGCGAAGGTTGAAGCGGCATGTAATATCCTATCGGGTGAATATCTAAAGAACGGAAATGAGGTTGATAGCAAAGAGGTGCTAAGAAACATTGAGATAGTAAATACAGATGCAAAACCGAAGTCCAATCCGTTCGAGACTCTGCTTGAGGTCCAAAAAAGGTGGCAAGAGCTTATGCAGTACACGGATTTAGAAGAAGTAAGAGCGAGTATGAACGCAGTCGTAGGTGGGGACTGATGATGAGAATGGATAGAAAGGACAAGGATGAAGATATGGTTAAAAAGACGATCAATGAGCTTTATCGAAAATAGCGATATCCTCATTACCTTAATTGAACTCGGTTCAGGGGAAAGATGATCGAGGCAATGGCCTGTGGGTCTTCCTATTTAGCAACTACCCTTGCAACCTTTGAAATCGCGGTGAGAAAAAAATAGATGTTCGCTACGGATGACTACGACCAGTTCTCTG
Source organism: Halobacteriota archaeon (assembly GCA_034189535.1). Taxonomy (GTDB): domain Archaea; phylum Halobacteriota; class Syntropharchaeia; order DAOWMC01; family DAOWMC01; genus JAXHTN01. The sequence goes on from JAXHUQ010000101.1 coordinate 1,014, forward strand.
AGTATGTTATAATGCTTCTGAAGGATAAAGAGCTGCGAAGAGAGATCTCAAAGAATTCACTTCTTATGTATCTCAAATGTCTCGTCCGGGATCAATCGCGATGTCACCTGCGATTTCCTTGGGTTACACGATCTGTACTTCTGCTCACATGTGACCGAACAGAACTGTTTATCATGCCACTTCTTCTGACTCTCGATGCCAAGCGACTTACAACAGAAGTCACATTTCAGTCCAATCGTCTCATCAACCGTCATGAAATCCCACTTAGTATTATTGAAGGTCATAGATAATATTACCTTCCTTTGTATACAGTTTTCAGACTGGTTTCAGAAAACAAAGTCCTTTTTTACCAATAATATTTCGGGTAACGACCTTACAATCACAATCTTGCAGGGCCGGCATCTTCGAAACCTTCTCTTTTGCCTTGCCCAACCTCTTTTTCAAAATCCTTTGGCTTGAAGAGAAGCTTAATTACATTCTGTGCATGCTCCTTTGTCCTGCTCTCGGCAAGCCATCTCAACTCCTTCTCATCCTCTGCTTCATCTTCATGGACAAAGACTTCGATGATGTGGGTGTTCGTCATGAGTTGGGCCATTATTAAGCCGGATGAAGCTTCGTGTGCACACATCTTATCCTTATCTTGTGCCCCCGGCATCCCAAGGGCCATCACCAGGTCGCACCTCTCTTCCTCAATAAGCTTCTTTGCGGCAACTGGTAGGTCCTTAATTCCAGGCACGATGTATCTCTTTATCGTTGCAGAGGTCCCTCTCTTAAGCTCTTTTATCGCAACAGCACCCATATCAACACGCGCAAAAGTAGTATCTGCAATACCTATTGTTGCCATCAATCTGAGTTTAGAAGAGATTCTATATAACCTTTAGGAATTTCCTCCTTAACCTTGATACAATCTGTACATATGCCTATCAAGTGATGATAATGGTTGTTACATACTTCTTTATTGCACAAGACACACTTATGTGTCTTTGTCTCTTTGCCACATATATTACACTTTACCATGGCACATCCTTCCTACCCATCTTATAGGCCATCCTGTTGATGCTCACATGTAACATCGGAGTTATTATAAGTGCTACTAAAATGATCTGAAAGGTGAAGACCTCGAGGAACCAATCGCGTGAAAATAAGAGTAAAAGTAACCACCCTCCTGCAACAAAATCAAGCTGATCCACAAGAGGAAACAACTCTCCCCTATTAAGACCTATTCGCCTCTTGACAAAACTTGCGGCTGTATCCCCAAACATCGATCCGAATGATAAGCAGACGATACCGACAAAATCAAGGTAGGGCATAGAAAACGGATTGAATATTCGAATTAAGACGTTCTGAATGATACCTACTCCGATACCACTGAAGCTTCCTAAGATAAAACCCCGATAGGTCTTACCATCACCAAGAATGCGTCTCCCGTCAATGAAATTCTTACCGAAGTCCATAGGTGTATTCCCCTTTACGAGTGCTGCAGTACTGTTGGGAAAATATGCAGGAAGCATCAGCCACAAAGCGGCCAATATCGTATGTATTATAACATATGATGTGCTCATATCCACCACTACACAAAGAAACACTTTATTATTATAATGTTTACTATAGTGAGGTGGGGGTTGAATGAATAATTCCAAAAGTGCTTTAAAGGTAGGGCTGCCAAAGATCACAAGCTCGTTATGTCCAATTTGTAAAGAGATCATCAGTGCAGAGGTATTCGAACGAGACGGTTCGGTCTGGATGAGAAAAGAGTGCCCAAAGCACGGTGAAATTGAAGATATTTACTGGTCAGATGTCGATCTTTATCTGAAGGTAGAGAAATTTGCATTTGACGGAGAGGGCGTTGATAATCCTAACATCCCCGATGCAGAGGTCTGCCCATTTGATTGTGGCCTCTGTAATCTTCATTTGAGCCATACTGCACTTGCAAATGTCGACCTTACCAATAGATGCAACTTGCAATGCCCCATCTGCTTCGCAAATGCCAATGTTGCCGGATACGTCTATGAGCCGTCTTTTGATGAAGTTGTCGATATGTTAAAGGTCCTGAGAGCTAACGAGCCTGTTGCAACTGTAGCAGTTCAGTTTGCAGGTGGCGAGCCAACAATTTATCCCAGATTTTTTGATGCGATAAAAAAAGCCAGTGAGCTTGGTTTTCCACAGGTCCAGGTTGCAACAAACGGAATCAAGATTGCAAGAGATCCCAATTTTGCTCAAAAGATGCTAGATGCCGGTTTACACACAGTTTACCTCCAGTTCGATGGACTTAGCGATGATAACTATATCCAGGCGAGAGGAAAACCACTTCTTGAGATCAAGATGAAAGCAATAGAAAACCTCAGAAATACAACTCCCAAACCGCTCTCTACAGTCCTAGTCCCAACAATAGTAAATGGTATAAATGACGATCAGGTCGGCAGTATCACACAATTTGCAGTGGATAACGTTGATGTCGTGAGAAGTGTAACCTATCAACCGGTCTCCTTTGCAGGGAGGATCTCGAAAGAACAGAGGCTAAAAGAGAGGTTCACTCTATCCGATCTCGTTGATAGGCTTGTGAAGCAGACCGGCTATCTTGAGAAGGATGACTTCTATCCGGTGCCATGTGTTGCCCCGATATCCGAACTAGCTGGCTTGATTGACGGAAAGCCAAAGGTCACCTTCAGCGCTCATCCACACTGTGGTATCGCTACTTATCTCTTTGTGGAGGGTGATAGGGTGATACCGATAACGCGTTTTGTTGATGTTGTGGGATTCTTGGAAGATATATCTGAGATCATCTCTGAAGTTAGAAGTAAAGAGCTTTCAACTGCAAAGATTCCCGAGAGTATGATAAGGTCGCTACAGAGGCACTTTGACAAGGGTAAAGCGCCAAGGGATATGGATCCGCTCAAATTTATCCAATCACTCTTCATGGCTGATGGTAAATCCGGACTCTCGGAGATTCACTGGAAGATGATTCTTGTCAGTGGAATGCACTTCCAGGACGCATTCAATTATGACATTGAACGTGTCAAGAGATGTCTTATTCATTACGCAACACCTGATCCCAAGAGGAGAATCGTCCCGTTCTGTGCATATAACTCCGGCCCTGTCTTCAGGGAAGAGATTGAGGCCAAATATGGGATACCGCTTGGTGAGTGGAAGAAGAGGAATAAAGAAGATACATGATGACTGTCGTCCCCTACAAGGGCTCAAATCCGAAATCACGCCTCTCCTCACTACTTAGTGAAGAAGAAAGAGTGATCTTTGCACGATGCATGCTCCATGATGTTCTAAAAATACTTGAGGAGTCAGATGCATGCAAGATAGTGGTTCTCGTAAAAACCCTTGAGAAGGGGCTTGAAGATATGGATCTTTTCCTGAATGAGAATGATCTGAATGAGGCTTTAAATGAGATTCTTGCCCGAATTGATGGACCCTTATTAATTGTAATGCCTGACCTTCCACTAGTTAAAAAAGAACACATAAACGAGATCCTCGGTCGAAAGGAAGATGTTGTAATCTCACCGGGACGAAGGGGTGGAACTAACATACTTTTTCTAAGAAAGCCAAGTGAATTCATCGTTGACTATCATGGGACCAGTTATCTCGATCATCTGGCGATCGCAGAGGAGAAGGGGTTGAGTGTGAGTATTTATGACTCCTTTTTTGTAAGTTCCGACATCGATGAAACTGACGACCTTATAGAACTATTTGTTCATGGAGGTGGTTCTGCATTGGACTATCTAAAGAATTTAGATATAGTCCTGAAAATATCGGGAGATGAGTTCTGCATAAAAAGGGAAGTTTAACCATATATGTGCATAAAGTTATATGGTACTTGGGGTAGTAAAAAGAAGAGGTAAGGTACGTGGAAGAAGATGTAGTAATAGTGGGTTCAGGCCCTGCAGGCATGTTTGCCGCAAATGAAGTTGTGGGTAAACTCGGTGTTCTTATAGTAGACAAAGGTTATGATATCGAAGACCGGAAATGCCAAATGAAAGAGACTGTAAAGTGCGCCGGCTGTAAACCTTGCGATATAATGTGCGGTGTCGGTGGTGCTGGGACTTTCTCGGATGGCACGTTGAATCTCCGACCGGATGTTGGAGGCGATCTTTCCGAACTCACAAAAGATGATAAAATCTCATGGGAGCTTGTAAAGCAAGTGGATGAGACATTTCTCAAGTATGGCTCCCCTGAAGAGATGCACGAGCCTACTGATGAAGAGCTTGAGAAATTAAAACGGCGTGCAGCATCCGTGGGTGCTACATTTCTTGACATTCCACAGAGGCATATGGGATCCGATCTGGCCCCCATGGTTATAAAAAATTTTAAAGATGATCTTGTAAAAAAGGGCGTAAAGTTTCGAGTCAAGACCGAAGTCTCAGGTTTGATAATAGAAGACAGATGCTGCAAAGGTGTCGAGCTTTCCGATGGTTCGAAGATAAGATCAAAAAAGACGATTCTTGCTCCCGGAAGGGTCGGTTCATCATGGGTTGATGAGCTAGTTAAGAGATATGATCTCGAAGCAGATTTTGCACCGATAGATCTTGGTGTAAGAGTTGAAGTTCCTGCTATTGTTATGGACCCTGTCACACGAATAAACAGGGATCCGAAGTTTTACATACGTACCAAGCGATATGACGACCTCACAAGGACTTTTTGTACAAATGAAC
>JAXHUQ010000102.1:0-5620 GCA_034189535.1 Halobacteriota archaeon
TTGTCCTTGATGTTCTTTCTTTTAGAATCTCTTTTGACATACGCCGCCCCTCTGTGTGAAAGAGATACCTCTCAAATTATAAAAAAGTATATTTGGTGGCCCTTAACCGATCACGTATGGAGGCCCATCTTCAACATTTGCAATCACAACTGCTTGAGAAAGTTTCTCACCTGCAAGCGTCACTATTGTATAAAGTGAAGTGTGACCAAAAAGAGCTGAAATATCTGATTCCAGTCCAATATCCTCAAAAGAAGGAATTACAATCTTCATATATTCCTACCACCATCACCATTTTTCCTGGCACGATTGCCATGACCCCTGCCACTTGAGAAACCCTCAGAAGATCTATGTATGTTTTTACTACCGCAATCGGGACATTTTTGTGGTCTTCCAGTACCGAAAGATTCGCTCCACAACCTTTCACAATCAAAACATTCGAATTCCCTACTTGCTATCTCTACTAACTTATAATTGCCACCATCGATTCTGATCGCCTTCCCGTGCACAAGAGCTTCGGAAATTTTCTTCCTTGACGATCTGACCAATCTGTGGAATGTGGGTTGAGAGATATCCATCACCACAGCGGCATCCTCCTGACTCATACATTCAAGATCCTTCAAACGAATGGCTTCTAACTCTTCGACCGTCAAAACGATCTCTTCCAAATCTACAAGAGGTATCCCTGCAGGTTTGAAATGCAAAATCATAGGTTCGAAATGAATTCTTCGGCATTTAGTAGGTCTTGGCATACTATATGTGAATATATATTCACAAATGAATATAAAGGCTCTGGTTCGTTGAAGCTGTTTTTCGAGAAGAAGTTAATATAAAAAAACAAAAAAGGGGGGAAACCCCCTAAATTTCATATAAGTTTAGTTCTCTCTGCGCCTAAGCACAAGGTATGCTACAGCAAGTAGTCCCGTTACTGCGAAGATTGCCTCGAATCCAGGCGTTGTGTCTTCGGTTGGTTCCGGAGTTGCTGTTGTGTCGCCATTTGTTGGTTCTGGTGTTGCTGTTACTGGCTCGGTAACTACAAGCGTTGCAGTTGCACCGTTGGCGTCGATTTCGAATGTTCCTGCTTGAACAGCGGTGTATGTGTATGTGAATGATTCGCTTGCACCTGCTGCGATCTCAAGATCAACTGCTTTTACTTCCATTCCATCTACTGTAAGTGATACAGAGACAGTTCCAGATGCAGTTCCCTTGTTTTCAGCAGTTGCAGTCACTGTTGCGTCCTCTCCAACCTCGACACTTGTCGGTGATACCGAGACATCAACCATGATGTTTGGAACACCTTGTACAATGTTGAAGTCTGCTTCATCCGCGACTGTGTTATCGATGTCTTCTGCAGTTACGTGGTATGAACCGGTTTGCCAATCAGTAGTATCGAATGTTGCCGATATTGCTCCATCAGCAGCTTCTACAGTTGCTGTTTCATCGGTTCCTGGGCCGTCAACATTTAGTATGAAGTATGTCCCGTCAGCCCTGTTTGTAGCACCGGTGATCTCAAGATCATCGCCTTCGTTCACATCAGCTATTGCGTCAAGTGCCAATGATGGGTACTGTATACCTATAGAGGTTGTTGAACCGACCTCATCATCGATTGCAGTCATCGAAAGGATCGTTTGGAAGACATCATATCCTTTGGCTGCAAGGCGTTTCATGTTTGTTGCAGTATCAGCGTCCATGTCAAATGCACCGTCACCCATCGGATGTAGAGCGTAGATCTCGTATGTTCCCGGTGAATATGTAGCCGGAGCCGTTGTTGTGCCCGCCGGAGTGTACCAATTCCAATCAGTGGAGTCAAGCTCTTCTTCGAACTCGTCGTCAGTTACTGTAACATCCCTGTATGCTGCAATTCCTTCTGCTACTATAAGCAGACGTACCTCATCAGGTTCACCGGTTGTTGTACCTGCAACACGTATCCTATCCCTTGTTGAGATAGTCGAGTCGAGTACACTTACATCGATGCTCTCTGATTGGAGTACAATGGATGTAATGTCTTTGACCGTTAGATCAGAGACCCAGTATGCCGTTATCTTGTAGGAACCTGCCCTGAGACCGAGATCTCCGGTATCCAGTTCATACTCAAACGCACCATCGTCGACATTGACCTTCTTACCGTATACTGTAGTTGAACCCGATGTTACGCTGTCTGTTGTTATCTGGTTTGTACTGAATTTATCGGTAACAGATATGATTATCACGTCAATACCGTCAGGTATCTCTGTTGTACCCTGTATTTTCACCTTTTGTCCGACAGATGCCGAACTTGGAACATCAAGGTTTATCTTGCCTTCTTCAACTTTTATTGTGACAGACTTTTGTGCCACAAATGGGTCAATAATATCGTTTACTGTCAACTTGTATGATCCTTTCGCAGTGAACTTAACTACAACCTGGTATTTTGAATCATCTCCTAAAGACCAGTTTGTAGATGCTGCTTGGGTAGTCTCAATATCTGCGTCGTTAACCTGTTGATAGAAACCACCAACAAATACACCGTTAGCCTTTGAGCTGATCACATTTATAGAGTCACTTGATGGACCTGTAACTGTCATAGTCGTCGTCTCCCCAACTGTGATCTCATCCTTTGTCACCGAAACCGTAAGCTCGGGTGCTATGACTTGGAGCTGCTTCGAGGAAGTCTCTTCATCAAGCCCCTGTGCAACAGATGAGTTTGTTTTAACGTAGACCGTGTAAACTCCGAGATTCCAACCAGTTGTGTTTAAACCGTTGGCTTCCAGAGTGGTTATTGCTATGTTAGATAGGTTATTACCATTACCATCCTTCGTCTTCTGGTTATTATTTGGATCCATGACCATAAGGGAGACGGTGTCATTTGTGACATCCATATTGGTCGTAACGTCAACTGTTACATTTGTATCTCTGGTAACGGAAGTAACCTCTGTCGTACCAACCTTTAGTTTTAGGCTGAGCTGTAGAGTTTCTACACTAAACTTCGTCTCACTTCCTGTATAGGTACCTGATCCATCGTTGTCAAGGAAATATGTGTAACCTGCGTCAAGTAATTCCGAACTGTAAGCAGTTGTGGCAGATGACGGAGTAGATCCCATCAGTACAACGTTTGAACCATCAATCTTGTATATGTTCTCGGAGGTATTCGCAGCCTGGAACTTAAGTGTCTGACCTCGAATAACCCTGTTATCTGTTTGACCGGCAAGTATCAGATTATGATCACTCTGGTACTGTGCACTTGCCGCCGGAACCATCGCTGCGAAGATTGATAGTAGCATCACCCCCGTAAGCAAAATGGAAAGCACTTTCTTGCTGTTTTTCTCGTTTGTTTCTTTACTTTTCATTTTCTTTTCACCTCCTTTTAACCTCTTAAACCCAATCACACAAGCCCACCAAGTTTGTCCGCCCGAAGACGGCTTGCAACCCACAAAGCGTGAGAACACAAACTATAATGTGGGAATCTGCGATCAAGCTTTTCTCATGTATTTTACAGAAAAGATGTATTCTCCTAATATATAAACCTTTATGTTAAAGGTTATATCTCAAGTACACCCCCTCATTTGTGCATTTGCACAAGTCCTAACATTTCAAAGTTATCCTATTTATATCTTTTGCAGCATTACGAAATCAAAGGATTATATAAATTAATTGCCTTGTCTCATTTGTACCCATATAAACCACATAAAGGAATTTATTCAGCGAAGTCGAATGCTAGCTTCCAAGTCTTTTTATCCCATGATTTAGGTAATGGATAATAGACCTCATGAATGAACGATCAAAGATTTTTGTCGGATCCCACTTTAGGGAATACTACCGGAATGCCAAGCTCGCGATGCCGCAGGACTTGATCAAAAGAGAATGGGGCTTCATCTTCTTCAACAGATCATATCCAAAAGTGACGATGCAGCGACATATTAATTTCAGTTCGGAGAAGGACCTGAGAGCTTTTTTGACAAGGGGGCAAGGAATGACTGCTGCGGCCCATGTATACCACTCAACTGCTCTTTACTCATATCCAGGTGCCAGAACGATGAATGAGAAGGAATGGCTTGGAGCAGATCTAATCTTCGATCTTGATGCCGATCATTTGAGAGGTGTTGTGGAGTCGTACTCAGGGATGCTTGAGATGGTGAAATCGGAGACGATGAAACTCATCGATTTCCTTTTTGATGATTTTGGATTTGATACGGGTGAAATGGAGGTAGTATTCTCCGGTGGGCGCGGTTACCACATACATATCTCTGATCCCAGAGTGAGGACTCTTGAGAGTAACGAGCGCAGGGAGATAATCGATTATATGAGAGGTACCGGGCTTGATTATGATAGGTTCCTCATAGAAGAGTCTGTGAAGGGAGAGACTGGTGAGAAGAACAGGCGAACACGATCACTTAGAATCTTATCCGATAGTGGATGGGCAAAGAAGGTGCACGATTCGCTCATTGAGCTTCTTGAGAGTATATCAAAGCTCGATGATAAAGAGGCTTTTGAAGAGCTAGCTAGAAGAGGGATAATAGACAGGAAGATGGGGCGGAAGTTGATAAACCTATCTAGAAAAGAGCTAAAAGAAGATGTTAGAAAGGGTTTTGTCGGTTTTAAAGGATTTCCCAGGACTTTCTGGGAGAGTATAATCGACATTATGAAGCTTGAGATAGGAGGAGAGTCTGACGAGCCTGTTACTTCCGATATAAAGAGATTGATAAGGCTACCCACCTCTTTACACGGAGGGTCGAGCCTACTTGTCAAACCGATAGAGATTGACGAGATGGAAGAATTTAACCCACTAATTGATGCAGTGGTATTCGGAGAAGATCCCGTTGAAGTTGAAGTGACTGCGGCGTGTGATGTCTCGATAAAAGATATCAATGAATCGTATGAAGAGGGGAGGGTAGAACTTCCTGAGTACGCAGCAATCTTTATCATCTGTAGAGGGATAGGGGAGATCGTTTAGAATGTCCAAAACTAAAAACTGGTTACTTTATTATTAATTATTACGAAATACTCGTGGGGTTTGAGTCTATGCCGGAGAATTTCTTGATAGGAGAAGGGCTGACCAAGTTTTTTGCTGACAGAAAGGTGCTCGACGACGTCGATATTGTGCTTGAGGAAGGTCAGTGGCTCGGGGTGATAGGAAAGAGCGGATCCGGAAAGACCGCTCTTATGAATGCGCTCAGGGGCGTTACTGAATACAAACCAACGAGTGGGACGGTGATCTATCGTGTTGCGGCGTGTCATGAGTGTGCATGGGCAGAGTTACCAAGTAGAGTAGGTGAGAACTGTCCCAGATGCGGCAGTACACTTTATCTCGATGAAGTTGACTACTGGGACCGTCTCGGAAAGGATCCGATTGCAAGTTCGATCTATGATAGGGTCGGGTATATGCTCCAGAGATCTTTTGCACTATATGGGGAGCTCTCTGTGATTGTAAATATGATGCGCATCATGGACAGCATAGGAATTCAGAAATCGAGGCAGGAGAAGATGGCAAAGGACCTCTTGTCAAGAGTTATGCTGAGTCACAGGCTTTATCACCGAGCAGAGGACCTCAGCGGCGGCGAGAAACAGAGATGCCTCTTTGCCATGACTATCGTGAAAAATCCGTTCCTTCTCTTTGCGGACGAGCCATCCGGCACCCTTGATAGAA
>JAXHUQ010000103.1:0-5437 GCA_034189535.1 Halobacteriota archaeon
CGTCCATAGAGAAATAGCAGCGTCCTGATACCATCGTACACATCGCACCGTGGACGAATGCCTCTATCTCTGTTTTTGTTAAGCTTCTTTTTATCTCTTTTATCTGTTCAAGAGAGCACTCTCTTGCCATGATGATTCTTCGGGCGCCGATATCTTCAAAGAATCTTGCTGCTCTCGAGTTTGAAATGTTCTGTTGAGTGGATATGTGAAACGGGATACCGACCTCTCTACAAATCTCTATAGCCGAGAGATCATTAACTATTGCGGCATCAAAATCGAGACTCTTTGCATATTCGAGTGATCTCTCAAGTTCTTTTAATTCGTTCTCATAGATTAGGATGTTAGAGACAAAGTAGGCCTTTTTACCTTCGTTATGACAGATCTCGACAGCACGTGATAGATCATCGTCACTAAAGTTGTCCGCCTGCATTCGCATATTCAGTCTCTTTGATCCGAAATAGAAGGCGTCTGCATAACTCAGTCCTGCTTTTATCGATTTAATATTTTTAGCCGGTGCCAGAAGTTCAACCTTTTTCATTTCAGTGATTCTCTTGAAGTCTCAATTCAATAGTATAGGTTACTTTGTGAATAATTAATCTTTATCGCTACCTTATATTGGACGGGTGGCGACATATATTCTCTTAATTTGATCACTTAAACCTGAAGATAATCATGGATCAACCATCCCTCTTCCCTATTTTCCTCTTCCTGTTCTCTCCCGTTTCTTCCTCAATTACGATCCCAAGTTCATATATTGCTTCAGCAGTATATACTGGAAAGTGATACCCTTCATAACATTCTGCCCGTCTCGCCCCCTCGATATACGTTATCAATGAGACAAGGTCTTCTTCAATATCAATATCAGTTAGAGGTGGCAAGAGTAAAAGGCTAATCCCGTTCTCATCACAAAATCTTGAAAATTCGAGTATTTCTATGCCACTGGTGAACAGACTATATTCGGAGAACCATTCAGGCATGAAATCTCTTCTCAGCCCAACAAGATATATCCCTCCCCCACCAGCAGGTCCAAGAACCGCCCTCTTCTCTTCATCCCCTTCCCCAAGGTATTCGAATGCTCGGTTTATAAGTGAAGGACCAAGATATGGCAGATCTGCTCCCAGAACAACCAGGCCATCTGCACCCATGTCAAATGACCTTTTTACGACTGAACAGAACCTTTGATCAAAATTTTCACCTCTTTGAGGGTAGTAATTTACTTGACAAGCCTCAGAATTTACTACAGAACCTACTAAACCCTCTATCTGTATTCTGGCTTCTTTTGTGTCAGGAAAAAAACCTATATCTACCCGATCAGCATCAGTATTTTCTGCAAGACAGATTGTATCCTTGAGCATCGCTTCAGCAATTCTCTTGGCGTCAAGGTCTGTAAGAGAGGAGCTCTTTGAGAGCCTGGTCTTGACAGCCCCCACTTCAGGTACCTTGGCAAATATTAAGACTGTGTTGCTCTCTTTATTATGGTTTCTTTGCAATGAAGAGGCCTCTACCTACCTTATTCTCATGAGATGCGCTCTGCCATGCCAAAAGCCCGCCCTCTGCAAACTCATACATATCGTCTCCAAAGCCATCAATGATGTTTTGTCTGTTCTCCTTGAGTATCCCTAGATATATATCAACATGGCTTGCAAAATCGTCACTCAAATCTTCAGTTTCAATAATATCCAATCCCTCGCCTTTTATCAGGTCTTTGTAACCATCAATCGTCTGCAAATCCGGAAATACCATGAATTCCATCAGATAATCCGATTCTTCCCCAGTGGGACTAACAGGCCCCCATATCCAGTCCGTAAATGCAAGGGTACCCCCTCGCTTCAAGACACGGTTAACCTCGGATATAAGGCGTGGTTTGTCACGGATGTAACACCATGCATCCTGGCCCCAGACAACATCAAAGGTATCATGCTTAAAAGGAATATCAAGGGCAGATCCGATCCTGTACTCTATCCTATCGGCAAACTCTTTACCTTTTGTTCGCTCCTCTGCTTCTGCGACCATCTCAGGTGTGATGTCAAGACCGACGATGTTTATTCCGTATCTTTGAGCAAGATGCCTTGCTGGTCCTCCCAATGCAGAACAGATATCAAGAAGGTATAGTCCTTCCCCCTCTCTATCAAGCCCAATCTTCTCAGCAAGAACATCTGTCTGTTCTGCACCGCCCACATGTATCTGCTCGCCCATCAGAAGTTCCCAGAGTTTACCTCCAGGCCCTGCGTAAACCTCACTCACATCACCCACACTAAAATTATATTTTTTGTGCTCTTTTACTTCTTCAATCATCATGGCACCTCTTCGTTCTTCACCAATGGTTCATAATTAAAGCATTTTGGATCGGTGGCAAGGATATCACCACCATAGTAATATGCACTACTCCTGCAGCCGAAACAGTTGATATTGTTGCTGCAGCATCTGCAATTTTTTGGAAGTTTATCAGGATCTCTGAAGTCCAGGTAAAGGAGCCTGTTTCTCCCCTTCTCTAGGATTACCTCCAGGCTTTCATCATTGAAATTTCCGAACTCTTTAGTCCTTATGACTGAGCAGGGGACGACCCATCCCTCACCTGTTACACATATGACTGTTCCGCAGTAGTACTTGGAGACATCCATCGGTCCGTACGAGGACTCATTAGGGTAATTAATTCTGTCTCTAAAATCATAGGCATCCTTGATCTCTTCCTGAGACGGTTCCCATGATGAGTTTGAAGAACGGTGTATCACTGGATTGAAGAGGGTAAGGCATGTTTTGATACCAAAATTCTCTTGAAAATACGAGATGGTCTCTTTCGCATCTCCTTTAGCGAGGGGCCTAGTGTACGTGATACAATTGACCATGGAACCAGGATCTTTTCCATAATCAAGACAATTTTCTATCCCCCCAAGGATCATTTTTATGTTACCTGTACCTCCATCGCAACCCTCTCCTCCGTGCAGAAGCTTATATGGGTCATTATTTAGTGTATCAAGGTGAGTTGATATGAAACCACCCTCTGTTACTTCAACCGTTCTTTTTGCCACCTCCCGATCTGCAAGGGGCATACCACTAGTCCATATATTGTTTATAAGACCAAGTTCGGAAGCATATGAACAAAGATCATACCAATCTTCTCTTACGAGGGGATCGCCGCCAAGCCAGTCTATCATCATCACCTCCATCTTGGAAGCACTCTCAAGTAACTCATAAATCTTCTCAGAAGAGAGGCCATGAGGGCTGTTAGGTAAACTTCCGGCATAGCAGTAATTACAGAGTTGAGGGCATCTCAGCGTGGACTCGATCTGTAGGATAAAAACCTTACCATCATCATAATACCTCTTCTGAAGCTCACCATCTGCTGCCATTCCGGCATGTCTCATAGGTTGGTCTTCTCTTTTCATAAGTCACCACCCTCAAGTTACATCAATTAATTGATCATCTCTTTAAAACTAAGCGAAAATCATCAAACCAAGAAATCATTTATCATGACCCCGATAATTCCAGCTGCCATACAAACGAAAACAAACCAGAAGCTATAGCTAGGTCATGGATTCCTTTATATTGTACCCCATCTTGTACTGTTCGTAGAGCATAATAAGTACTAGGAATATCAGGCTGATATCGAAGAATATGGTGGCAAAGTCACTTGCCTCAGGTGGAAAGTTAGCAAGCCAACCTGCATGCGTACCAAGAGCAAGAAGCTGTGCCTCCTGCGGTACTCGGCCGATAAAGAAGACAAGTGCCATATGTGCAATAAGTATCCATGAAATGATTGGAAGGTGTAGATTGAGCCAGTTGTAGGTCCTCTTATGCAAGCGTTCTTCAAGAAACATCTTTCCTCTTATTCGCTCTAAAACAACAACAATGGACCATACTATAAGGATTGCAATTGTGATGTAGGTCAAGGTGATGTTGTTGAAAGATCCGCTTGCAGTCACTGGTAGCATGAACGCCTGAACTGTTGCAATCAGTCTTGAGCTTGGGCTCTTCTGATACCATGATAGCCCAACTGTGAGGATAATTATCGCATAAGCCCAATTGTGAGCCCATCTGGGATCTTGATTGTAGGCTTCAAAGGCAAAAGGCATCACCCACCAGATGAGGTAGGAGAGCCCTAAAATTATTAGCCCCATGCCTGGTCCAACTTTGTACCTATTTACTGATTTTGATTCTTCGGACATGTTTCACACTCCGTCTTTTTCAAATATACTTTTTAGGGGCTTATACATTTCTACGGTTTTGGATTAAACTGATCCCATTAACATAACTTTTATTAAGAACTAATCTTTTATCAGAACAGGGAAGGGGTATCAATGTCAGTTCTTGATAAGTTTAAGCTTGATGGTAAAGTCGCAATTGTTACCGGTGGGGGGCGTGGTCTCGGTAAAGCAATAGCAATAGCTCTGGGAGAGGCCGGTGCCGATGTCACAGTATCAGCTCGCACAAAGAAGCAGATAGAAGGTGTAAAGGCCGAGATAGAAGGTTTGGGAAGGAATGCGCTTTCGATACAAACTGATGTAAGAGTCGCAGAGCAGGTCGAAGATATGGTCGAAAGGACGGTCTCAGAACTCGGTAGGGTTGATATACTGGTAAACAATGCAGGAATAGGCGGATATGGATGGCTAACGGAGCTTAGCGAGGATTCTTGGCACAATGTTCTCGATACCAACCTCACAAGCACATTCTTATGCACAAAGGCCGTAGGAAAACACCTAACCAAACAGAATAGTGGTAAGATCATCAATATATCGTCAGCCGCGGGTATAGTCGGAGCACCCAGGCAAGCCCATTATCATTCGTCAAAGGCCGGAGTTATACTCTTCACAAAGGCTCTTGCTCTTGAATGGAATAGATTTAATATAAATGTCAATGCCATAGCACCCGGATACTTCCTTACAAACCTGACAAAACCGATGACAATGAACAAAAAATACCATCAGGAGATGCTAAAGAAGATCCCACTTCGTAGACTCGGTGATCCTGAAGAGATTGGTCCTCTTGCAGTATATCTGGCATCCGATGCCAGCAGTTACATGACCGGTGAGACGATAGTGATAGATGGAGGAGTCACTACATATTGAGAATTCTTTAGTGTTCGGGAACTTGTGAGTAGTTGATGGAGTAATCCCCTACAATCCACCTTTTTCGCGAGTATAGTTGAGAAGCCCTGCCGAAAGCAGTATCTTGCGGTCACGCTCACTGAGTATGAGTTTGCCTGTGAACTCGATTGCCTTCGTTTTGTTCTTGATTCTTACCTTCTCTTCTGCTTTCACTGATTCTATTAGATTCTCAATCTCAAGTTCATCGTCTTCACTTATCTTTTCGTAATCGTCCGGGTCTTCAAATTCAATCGGCACGATTGCAAAATTGATAAGATTGGCTTTGTGAATCCGCTCGATGCTCTTTGCTATGACCGCCCTAACTCCCAGATACATTGGGCATAGTGCTGCAT
>JAXHUQ010000104.1:0-5419 GCA_034189535.1 Halobacteriota archaeon
ATGCTGTTGTTCATGGCGCAAGCGTAGGTAATAATTGTCTTGTGGGGATGCACAGTACGATTCTTGACGGAGCAGTCGTGGGTGATAACTGTATAGTGGGGGCAGGATCGGTGGTATCTCCCGGTATGGTTGTTGAGGAGATGACCCAGGTCCTTGGAATTCCTGCAAAGCCAGTAAAAAAGATAAAAAAGAATCAGACATCCGGATTCAAGATGGGTGCAGTCGGTTACTACGGGATTGCGAAGAGATACAAGGATATGCTCGAGGAAAATGATCCTTGATACAAGCATAATCATGAAAACAAAACTGTAATTTGTCTTCAACAGTCTTTTTGTGGTACACTTAAGCGATGCAAGAGCCATAATTACGAAAAAGACCTTTTGGGAAAAGTATAAATCATATCAAGGTATAAGGAGATAATGACAATTTAGGCAAGAGTATAGATCGTAATCATTTGACGATAGAGGAGAATAAGGCATGAAATCAATAGTAGAAGAGGCGCTTTCAAGGGCAGAAATTGCAACCGCTTCTAGAGAACGTTATTCAATTAACGATGCTGATGAAGAACTTGAGAGGATATTGCAGGAACTGAAGACGGATATTAAAGTAGTTGGTTGTGGTGGCGGAGGATCCAACACAGTCCAGAGGATGGAGGAAGAGGGGATAAAGGGTGCCGAACTATTCGCATTGAATACTGATGCTCAACACCTGCTTTATATAAGGGCGACAAACAAGATCCTTATCGGGAGGAAGAAGACCCGTGGTCTCGGAGCCGGTAGTCTACCTCAGATGGGAGAAGATGCAGCAAGAGAGACAGAAGAAGAGATCAGAGGGTCTCTTGAAGGTGCAGATATGGTATTCGTCACCTGTGGTCTTGGTGGTGGTACCGGAACCGGATCGGCACCTGTTATTGCCGAAGCTGCAAGAGATGCCGGAGCATTGACAATTGCTGTCGTTACATTACCCTTCAGCGTTGAAGGTGTCGTCAGGAGGGCGAACGCTGAAGCCGGTCTCGAGCGATTGAGAGATGTAACTGATACTGTTATCGTCGTACCTAATGACAAACTTCTGGATATTGTCCCACAACTGCCACTGTATGCTGCTTTCAAGGTGGCAGATGAAGTCCTGATGCGTGCAGTAAAGGGAATTACCGAGCTTATAACAAAACCCGGACTCGTCAACTTAGACTTTGCGGATGTAAGAACCGTCATGCAGAAAGGTGGTGTAGCCATGATTGGTCTTGGTGAGTCCGACGGAGAGGACAGGGCTGAGGAGTCAGTTAAGAAAGCGCTTAAGAGTCCGTTACTCGATGTGGATATATCCGGTGCAACATCTGCCCTCGTCAATGTTGTTGGAGGACCTGACATGACAGTATCTGAGGCAGAAGGGGTTGTAGAAGAGGTCTACCAGCGCATCGATCCGAATGCAAGGCTCATCTGGGGTGCACAGGTAGATCCGAATCTTGAACACACAGTCAGGACAATGCTTGTCGTCACTGGGGTCAAATCCCCACAGATCTACGGAAAACCTGAATTGAAGGGTCTTCAACAGAAGTACGGCATTGACATTGTAAGATAAAGAAGATGCCAGATATTAAAGGATTCTCAGTTTCAGATAAGCTGAATGAGTACATAAGAATCTTGAAGCTTTCAAGAAGGCCTTCCAGAGAAGAGTTCTCGAAGATTTCCAGAATCTCCGGGATAGGCATACTCTTGATTGGAGGCATCGGTTTTCTAATATACCTACTGATGACTGTGCTGCCTGAGACCCTTGGTGCATAGGAGATTATGATGGGTGAAGAGGAGATGACTGGTGAAGAAGCTGAGATCACAACAACAGTCTGTGCTGTAAAGACAACGGCAAACCAGGAGAGACCGGTCGCCAACATGCTTGAACAGGTGATAAAGAAGAGCAAGTATGACATAATGGCTATACTGGTCCCCGATGAATTGAAGGGCTATGTTCTGGTCGAAGCTGCGATTCCTGAGATCGTGGAACAGGCCATTCAAGGTGTGCACCACGCAAAAGCTATAGTTAAGGGAAAATCACCTGATTCAGAGCTACTGAGTTTTGAAGAGGTCGAGCACTTTCTGACACCAAAACCGGCAGTAACCGGGATCTCAGAAGGAGATATAGTTGAGCTGATATCCGGGCCGTTTAAGGGTGAGAAAGCAAGGGTCAAGCGTGTGGATAAGGCCCATGAAGAGATCACTGTGGAACTCTTTGATGCGATGGTTCCGATACCTGTTACAGTAAGCGGCGGTAATGTCCGGATCCTTGATAAGGAAGAAGATTCCGAATTATAAAAAACTGGTATTATAAATATCAATCTCCAAAGATCTCTTCGTATTTTACATTGAGAAGACTCAATAGTTTATCTCGTATCCTGTTGACCTCTGTGTCGGTTCTTTTCCTTGGCCTCTTTACGTTGATTTCTACAATCTCTCTTATCTTACCTGGTGAGGTTGTAAGAACAAAGACCCGATCAGCAAGAAAGACTGCTTCATCGACGCTATGTGTCACGAATAAGATTATTTTATTCTCCTTCTCCCATATCCTCAGAAGCTCCACCTGCATCAGATTTCTTGTCTGTGCATCGAGTGCGCCAAATGGTTCATCCATGAGTAATATTTCAGGATTACTTGCAAGTGCTCTTGCTATTGCCACACGTTGCTTCATACCTCCAGAAAGCTCCTTTGGGTATCTATCAACAAAACCTTTCAGTCCCACGAGATCGATATACCTCTCCGCTATCTTCTCTCTCTCAACCCTATCTACTCCCTGGATCTCGAGGCCAAATTCAACATTCTTTTGGGCATTTCGCCAAGGAAAAAGTGTATATTCCTGAAACACGAAGCCTCTATCGCTTCCTGGTCCTGATACATTCCTATCGCCAAGTATTATCTCCCCTCCGGTGATATCATCAAGTCCGCCTATCATCCGAAGTAAAGTAGTCTTACCACACCCACTAGGTCCAAGGATACAGACAAATTCACCATCTTCCACAGCAAAGGATGTATCTTCAATCGCAGTGAAGTCATCAAACTTTTTTGAGAGGTTCTTTGCGATTAAAGCCATTTCAGAAGCCTTCCATCGGTTATCAATATTATTCCATTCATAATATATCCTATAAATCCAATTACACACATTGTAGCAACCATTTCTGCATATCGTCCAATACTTGCCATGTTCCAAACATGATATCCCAATCCTACCGGTATATCGGCAAGCATTTCAGCTGCAACAATACACATCCAGCCAACACCCAAGCCAATCCTGCTTCCTGTGAATATTGAAGGTAATGCAGCCGGGATAATGACTTTAGTTAGGATCTGGGTCCCTGAAGCCCCCATTGTTTGAGCAGATTCGATAAGTTTTGGATCTACTGATTTAACACCATGAGATGTGTTTAAAATCAATGGAAAAACCACACCTATAAAAACAATAAAAATTACTCTCCCGGAAATAAAGACAAATAAGGCTATTGGTATCCATGCCATGGGAGGTATTTGCCTAACTATTTCAATAATAGGAGATAAAACATTTTCAGCAATCTTGGAGTACCCTATCGCAAGGCCTATTGGAACTCCAACGATAAAGGCAACAAAAAAGCCTTCAATCACACGTGTTAAGCTTGCGAACGTGTGATCTATCAGACCATGTGATATAACAGGGCCATGCTGTTCTGTAAAAATAGAGTTTATAAATGCAAAACCGGTTTCATAAGGTGTTGGTATGTCACTTAGACGAAATATTGGTATGCTAAGAATTCCCTCTCTTGCCGCCACCACAAACACATGCCACAATAAAATAAAAACAAAAATAGATAAGATTTGTACGGCATAATTATTGCCGTACTCACTTTTAAACATGGTTTTAAGACCCAGCATTACAATTTCTCTTTACTCTTCTACTGTCAACCCTGCTTCCTCTGCAGCAGATAAAAAGAGTATATGCTGAACTGTTCCTTTACCCGGGAACCCAACACTTTTTCCTGCCAATTCCATCATGGAGTTTATATCGTTTCCAACAACTATAGCCGAACCGACGTAATTGACACCAGCAATAACAGTGATTTTTGTATCGTTAGTTGAAAAGTCGTTGCTGTTTATCCTGTGAATTGATGCAGGAGCTGCTCCCAAATATCCGACATCCACTTCATTTTGTTTAAAACCTTTTTGCATCTCAAAGCCACCATTCTGGAATGGTGCACCTTCAGCAATAACAACGTTTATTCCGACTTCTTCAAACCATCCTTCTTGCCAGGCTATCCAAAATGAAACCTGATGCAAGTCCTCTATCAAATAACCAAATCGAATATCGACAGTTTCGTTTAATTTGATCTCGTCGGCGGCCTTATCTGAGTTTTCAACTGCCCACTTTATATATTGATCGTCAATCAACGAATTTGAATAATCACCTGCGTCTGTATAACCTGATTCTTTCCATTTTCCTTCATCAAAGACTTGGAAATCCGTTATCTTCTGTATGTATGTTTCCGTTCCAGAGACATCTAAGTTATAATCAAATTCAATATTTGAAAGAGCCATCTCAATTATTTCTGGACTGCGTTTAGTAAAGTTTTCCGAATGTTTTATGAGTTTTGTGTGATTTTCAGAGTTAGGATCCTTTGCCTCGTTGATCCAGTCTTGTGATTTCATGTGGATCCATACAACTCTCCTAAGGATCTCATCTGCGTCTTCTTTTTCGAGAGATTCATACCAGTTGTAGTCATAGGCAACGACACAACATGGATGATGTGTCCAAATCTCGCTTGAATTTATTAGGATTTTACCCTTGCCTTCTACTGCTGCTTGGGCGCAGTATGGTTCCCATCCAATACAACCAGCAATATCTCCGGTACCAAGCCTCTGAACCATATCTTGACCGCCCATTCTTACTAATTTTACAGGCTCTTTTGATGCAGGTTCTGGTGTTGCTGTAGCAGCCGCTGTTGCCTCTGGAGTAGCTGTCGATGTCCCTTCTTCTTCTGGTCCAAGGCATCCTGCTGACATCATGCCAAGCAGTATCATTACAAGTACCAGTCCAATCATCTTCTTCATGTTAAATCCTCCTGATTAATTGAGTAAACTACACTATATATTAATAAAATTTTCTCTATGATCAGTACTTCTTCGGCAAGTAACACAAATCTTGAGAATTGATGGCACAGCTATCTCTGTTTTGTCTGAGGATTCAACCCTTAACCGTCCCAAAATAACGTCTTGGATGTGGGAAAATTGGGAGCTGACTATAGTTATTGCTGATCCGGTGGCTTTAGCTCGGTGTCTTATAAACAGTAGTTTATACCACATTTTTCAACATATTTACTACGCTGACGTTGTAGAATCTTCTGTCCGGCATCACACTTCTTTTTCATAGTATACTGCGTTATTTCTGATGAACTCATTTCAAACCA
>JAXHUQ010000105.1:0-5318 GCA_034189535.1 Halobacteriota archaeon
AGAACATAAAAGTCCCTTCACATCTTGAGATAAGGACAACATCTCTCGAAAATATCTATATGGGTGTTGCAGTGTCAGACGAGGTGGAGGCATGCGTCATCTTCCCGGATGATAAAGGAACGCTCGATTGGGATTATGCGATATACGGAAAAGATCCAGATTTCATCTCATGGGCCGAGAAGAACTTCTGGTACATGTATGAGAGGGGTGAAGTGATTGGATAGGGGGATGATTTGAGGAATTTTGTAGTTAATTTAAAGGCTTTAAAACGATCTTTACTACATCGTATCGATATTGGTATCATCGAAGAGGATTATAGAATCGAGAAGATCCTTTACACACTGAGAGCCGCATTTGGGGCATGTTGTATCTGATGACTTCTCAGCATCCCATACGTATGAGCAACTTAAACATCTGAATCTCGTCCAAAAAATCTCCTTTGTGGGTTCATCAACTTCAACGTCAATGCTCTTGCATTCAGGACATTGAGGTCTCCTCCTTCTCGTCTCCCACTCGTTTCCACAGATCCTGCATGTAGCTTTCATGCAACCACCAAAGAGTCTGTTTTGAATTTACATTGTCTTATATTAATCGTTATATTTTACAGTGAGTGTCTATTATCTTTTTTCACTGAGAAGTAGCATATAACCAAAGTAATCTCTTGTATCTTTGTTTCGTTCTATGACTCGCTGTACCGAAGCGGCCTTCCTTGTGGTACCTCTCAGTTGTTTATTAAAAAGCATGTCCATGCTTGCCCTTACGGTAAACTTAACAAAACCTGCTAAACCCATCTCATCTAATAGGCTTTTTGTAAGGTCTGAACGCATAGTAGATGTCGGTTTCTTCACTATTTGGAGAACATGTAAACCTGCATCTTCAAACCAATTAGAAAAATCAGTAAGTGAATACCTTGCGAGATTTCCACCTGGCCCACACAATCCGTCGAGTTGTTCTTCTATGTAATCCTTAACTTCTTTAGGCGTATTCTCATCTGCAAACATCTCATTTGCGACCACACGTCCACCTCGCTTAATTACTCTTGAGATCTCACTTAGCGCCTTTTGAATAAGTTCGGGCTCTCCAAGTATATTAAGAAACGACTCCATAATTACGACATCAAATATTTCATCCTCGAGATCTAAGTTTGTCACATCCCCCCTCTTGAAATCTACCAAGTCATCCACTTTCTTCTCTTTTGCTCTTCTCTTTGCATTTGATATCATATTGGGGGAACGATCAATTCCTAGAACATGGGAACCATACAATTCTGCAGCTCTGCACGAGGTAAATCCAGCGCCGCAACCGACCTCAAGCACTTTACTTTCCGTATCTATCTCACACATCTCAAGTAGCTGATCGGTATCAGAGATACCTCCCGGACGGACTAGAGGGAGATTCCAGCTACCCACTAGATCATAATAGTCCCTCTTCAGTTGTTCCCTTTCTGAGATCTCATCTTCCTGCATCATCGTATAACCCTATCCTTATACTATCTTCAAATGTAGAAGTAATCTTCTCTTGACTAAAAAGGAAAAGGTTACCCATTTAAGGTGGTGGGATGTGGCCTTTGTTGCCCGAATAAAAAAGAGCAGGGAACTTACCACATCTTGGCTTACACTGATCTCTTTAAACATAAGTGGCTTTGCCTAGTGCACAGCGAAAGTAAAAATATTTTTCAGCCACATCTGCTTGCTACATTGAAAGCTGATGAGAAAAGTATATGTGGGGTAGAGACGCTTTCTACATGGTGGGGTAGTATATGCTAAAGGCAGTTATAAGTGCAGGAATTTTGAAAGAGTTGATTGAGGTGGTTTCAACACTGGTCGATGAAGCCAGATTCAAACTGTCGAATAACGGGATAGCGATTAGGGCAGTTGACCCTGCAAATGTTGCAATGGTATCTTTTGATATTAGTTCAGATGCTTTTTCCTCTTTTGAGGCATCAGATGGAGAAATTGGTGTGGATCTGGCGAAACTCAACGATATTTTGAGCATGAGTGGTTCCGAGGACGTCTCTATTGAAACGGATGATGGAAAGCTTCTGATTAAGTTCTTAGATCTTACATATGCTATATCCCTTCTCGATCCATCTTCCCTGCGAAAAGATCCCAAGATTCCCACTCTTGAACTTCCTGCCCGTATTGTACTGAGTGGTGGCGAGTTCAGAAGGGCGGTGCGTGCAGCAGAGAAGATATCAGATCATATAGCTCTTGGTGTTGAAGGAGAAGTATTCTTTATGGAAGCCAAGGGAGATCTCGATAAGGTGAGGCTCGATTTACCGGCAGATAAACTGATTAGCCTAAAATCAGCACCTGCACGATCTTTGTACTCTCTTGAGTACCTGAAAGATATGAGTAAACCAATATCAAAGGCTGATGAGGCTATAATTGACTTAGGTAAAGACTTCCCTGTAAAGATATCATTCAAGATAGCTGGAGATGCGGGTAATGTTGAGTACCTGCTTGCACCCAGGATAGAGGCAGAATAAAAAACTTTTATATAAAGGTATGTACTAAAGCTTGAAAGAGTTTTATCATCTACATGGCGTATGGTTGAGCCATATACCAATCCTTATC
The DNA here is from genome assembly GCA_034189535.1 of Halobacteriota archaeon. Classification (GTDB taxonomy): domain Archaea; phylum Halobacteriota; class Syntropharchaeia; order DAOWMC01; family DAOWMC01; genus JAXHTN01. The sequence goes on from JAXHUQ010000105.1 coordinate 2,577, forward strand.
GTGAGTGGTGAGGTGTTTTGATCGAACCTTTGTATGGAAGTTTGTGGTGGAGAAAGTGAAAGACGAAAACCCGATGAGAAGACCGAAATTAGACAAAGTTGTTATTAACATGGGTGTCGGTGAGGCAGGCCTAAGGCTTGCCAATGCCGAAACAATACTGGAGTCTATCGTTGAGCAGAAACCAGTGAGAACCTTCGCCAAAAAGACTGCGTTCGATGTACGAAAAGGAGAGCCTATCGGATGTAAAGTCTCTCTCATGCGTGCGAAAGGGGATAAGTTCATAAGAGATGCCCTCGAGATTAATAATAAGAGTCTTAAACCATCGAACTTCGATAAGAACGGAAATTTTTCTTTTGGTATCGAAGAGCATACAGATTTCTCCGGAATGAAGTATGATCCTAACGTTGGTATCTTTGGGATGGATGTCTGTGTCTCCCTGAAGAGACCGGGATACAGGATCAAAGATAGGAAGATACGAAGCAGAAAAGTGCCGAATAATCATAAGCTTACGAAGGATGATGCAATCGAATTTATGAGTGAAGAATACGGTGTTGTGATTAAAGAATGATCGAGAAGAAGAGAGAGATTAGATACGGGCATGAAGCTAACGCTTGTAGAAGGTGTGGCAGGAAGCATGGACTGATCAGGAAGTACGATCTGTATTTATGCAGGCAATGCTTCAGAGAGATGGCCAAAGATATGGGATTTGAAAAATATAGTTGAGATTATCTAAGAGGTGTTATTGATATGTTACTTGATCCCCTTGCAAACGCGATGTCATCCATCAAGAATGCAGAAAGCGTTGGAAAGTCCAAGTGCAGGATCGTTCCCGCTTCAAAACTGATAGGGAACGTACTGAAAGTTATGCAGGATCGTGGATACATCGGCGATTTTGAATTTATCGAAGATGGGAAAGCTGGCGAATTCGATGTGGAATTGATTGGAAGAATCAACCGGTGTGGAGTGATAAAACCAAGGTCTGCAATAGCGAATACTGAGTTTGAGAAATGGGAGAAGAGGTTTCTACCCGCTAGGGATTTTGGTGTTTTGATACTTACCACATCTCACGGTGTTATGCCTCACAACGAAGCGAGAACGAGAGGAATAGGCGGACGATTATTGGCGTTCGTTTATTAGGAGAGACTATGCCCAAAGATATTAAAAGGTTAATCGGTATCCCCGATGGCGTGGATGTGAATTTGAACGACGGGTTGATACAGGTAACAGGTCCAAAGGGTAAGATTGAGAGGAGACTGTGGCACCCTGACATAATAATTGAGACAAAGGATTCGAAGGTACTGGTCGACGCAAAGTCTACCAGAAAAAGGACTAAAGCCATGGTTGGCACTTATGCTTCTCACATACAGAATATGGTCACTGGCGTCTCAAATGGTTATGAGTATAGGTTAAAGGTAGTTTATTCTCACTTTCCGATTCAGATCAAGATATCGGATGATAAAGTATCCATTGCCAACTTCCTTGGAGAGAGGAAGAACCGGTATGCCAAGATTATGGGTGATGTAAAAGTGGAGCTTGATGGCGATGAGGTTGTTGTTTACGGTGTCAATGTTGAAGATGTCGGTCAGACAGCAGCAAACATTGAACAAAAGACCAAGATTCGCAGGCTAGATCCGAGGGTATTTCAAGACGGGATATATATAGTGAGCAAGGGGGTAAGAGATGGATTCTGAAACGAATAGGCTACTTAGGGTAAGAGAGCGTCAGAAGAGCAAGAAGCCTACCTTCAAACGTACTGATTCTCATAAAAAGAAGAAACTTGACGACAAATGGCGTAGACCACGAGGTCTTCAGAGCAAGTTTAGAAGGCACGTTTCAGCGAAAGGTGCACTCGTGAAGTCAGGTTATGGAAGCCCAAAAGCAGTAAAAGGGCTGCACCCTTGCGGATTGAGTGAAGTGCTTGTTGCAAATCCAAGTGAGATAACTGACCTGGACCCAGAGACACAGGCAGTCAGAATATCCGGCACCGTTGGTGCTAAAAAGAAAAGTGAGATCATCAAGAGAGCAAGCGAACGCGGACTAAAGGTCCTCAACTGAGATTGTTAAACCGGCGAACCTCGGTTAGAGAGGTTGTTTTTTTTATTCAACCTTCGAATAATGGTTGTGTCGGGATGGCCCAGCCCGGTCTAAGGCGACGGTTTGCTAAACCGTTTCCCCTTGGGGGAACGGGGGTTCGAATCCCCCTCCCGACGTTCATTTTTTATAAATGTTTATTCAATACCTCTGTAATTTTTCTTTTTAATAACTTAGAAGATAATCTCTTTATCTTAAAGATACTTTTAAATTATAAAAAATATTTTATAGTTTTTCATATCTTTTCTTAACAATTATGAGTATATCTCAAATATTTTTTTATATATCGGGAGTAATAATTAAGGTTGGTGAACTTGAAAATGAAGAATATTAAGAAGAGTACGGTGATCACTGTGATGGTAATGCTGGGTATGTTATTATGCCTTTTACCCAGCGTACTTGCGGGCGATCCTAGTGGTGCAGAGACACTCGCGGAGAATCCGGACGCTCCGGTTAATTATGTATGGGTGCTCCTCTGTGCAGCGCTTGTAATGTTTATGCAGGCGGGTTTTGCCATGGTAGAGACCGGGCTTACAAGAGCAAAGAATGCGGCAAACATTCTGATGAAGAATATGATGGACTTCTCTGCCGGTGCACTTGTCTACTGGGCAATTGGTTTCGCACTAATGTTTGGTACGACATCTTATGGCT
>JAXHUQ010000106.1:0-5258 GCA_034189535.1 Halobacteriota archaeon
GAAAAATATGCACTTCTCCAGCTTGGTGTTGCAGTACCGATCTTTGCAACCTCTGAGATTGGAAGAGATATCATGCTCAATAGGGTCAAATTTATGAAAAAACAGGTCCTGATAAAGACTGCTACTCTTCCTGACCTTGTTGGAGAGAGACAACCAAGACCGCTCTTATGAGGCCTTATGAAAGCTGTTTCATTGATCTCAGGTGGCATTGATTCTCCCGTCTCGACATACCTTATGCAGAGAAGTGGAGTTGAGGTGTTACCCCTTCATATGGACAACAGCCCCTATTCCGGCAGTGTCGAAGTGGATAAGGCTCTGAAGATAATCAAGCGTCTTGAGGAGAAAAACGCGAGATGTATAAAGAGTTACGTTCTTCCCCATGGGCCTAATCAGGATGCTTTTTTCAACAGTTGCAATAGAAAACTTGCATGTGTGCTCTGCAAGAGGATGATGCTCAGAGCAGCAGAGATGGTTGCAGAGCGAGTTGGTGCAGATGCAATCATAACAGGCGACTCGATAGGCCAGGTCGCTTCCCAGACTCTTCAGAATCTATATGTTGAGACTCAAGCCGTAGATATCCCAATCATCCGACCACTCATAGGATTTGATAAGAATGAGACTATTGAAATTGCAAGAAGGATCGGAACCTACGAGATATCAATCATACCTGGATCCGGATGCAGCGCAGTCCCAAAAAAACCGGCGACAGGGGCCAACCTTGATGATATATTACTTGAAGAGGAGAAGGTGGATATCACCGCCCTCTTGGAAGATATGAGAGAAGAGTTCGAGTGTGATGTGCCTTCACCTTCTGGGAAGTCGTCTTAAGAGTCCCAAGAGAGTTGATTGCTTCTCCTTCTGAACCATATCTTCCCATCTCTCCTCGGCTTTTTCAACAGTATCCGTGTCAAAACCGCTCTTGGAGATATTGCTCAACTTTCCCAGTTCTCCCTGATCCAGCCATACACCATGACAACTTAAGCAGACGTCTATCTCAACATCTTCGGCCTTCTCGATATCCATGAGGGCGCCACATTTGGGGCATACCAATTTGCTATTTGTTTTTGTTCCGATGTGCTTTGTTAGGTAGTCTGTTAATTTTCTATCTCTTAGAAGTTTGTTCAGCTCGCCGTGATCGAGCCAAATACCTGAACATTTAGGGCATATATCTATCTCAATATTCGGGCCCGGTACCTCGGCCTCTTTTCTGTCCATCTCTACAAAACATATGGGGCAGTCAAGCCTTCGCTCCTCAAAATCCTTTTTTAGTGACATAGGTAGCCATATATTCTCATCGGTTGTGATCAAAGTTTCGAAGCAAGAAGTTTTACAGCATCGACGATCTCAAGTGGCGTGGCACCCCAATGGACCGCAACTCCTTGAATGCCATCTATCTTTTTAAGTCCCGCATCCTCCGAACGGCAGCACCTAACAATGAAAGGGAGCTCATATTTGCGTTTCAGAGGGCAGATATTCATAAAATCATAATCATTCACCGAGAACTTCTCTTCAAGAATCCTCTTCGAGATCTCACAACCAACCAGCTTAAAATACTCTTCATCAGGGATCTCACCTATTGAGTCAAGAAAATCCCCCTTCAAACCGGAGGTATAGCATGGGAAGATCACCCTCGATTCGGGGTCCTCAAAATGCCTTAGATCGAGAACATCCGAAGTAAACCGCAACTCAAGTTCACCGAAGAGGCCAATATCGTTCAGCCGATTCATCGTGTATAATAGCCAAGGTGGCTCCGGGGGAATCACATCAAAGATCAATACCGTCTTGATCACATCGATATCAGGTTTATGTACAAAAGTGACATGCTTGTCAATCCCTGTAAAGACCACAGTAGTTATACCATCATAACAGAGTTCACTTGCAATCTCTATAAGTAAGGCTCTATCGCTCAGATCGACTTCCTCGTCATAACTGACTGTTTCATCTTCTGAGGCTATCTTCCCAATAGAGATCACCTCTCTAAATAATCCTCTTCCATCTGTCTCAACCTGGTACACAGAAGTCGATGATCCTTCTACATAGAGAATATATTCTGTTAAAAAATAGACGGTTTTTCCTTTTAAAGGAGGATGCGAAGGACTAGAAACGGCAACATTTTTACAATGACTCGGAAATATCAAGTCTAACACGACCTAGGTAAAAAGAAGTAGGAAATTTGGTATCACACTTTGAGGGGATGGATAGAGGACACCAAATTCCATGTTACTAGGTTGTACTTTAACCTACTTAAACCTATCGATAGTTTTCCAGGAATGACGTATAAAATCGGGCAATTGATGCTCTTTTTTAACTATTTCCTCAATAAAAATAATCGTCTTCGGATCCGATGGATACCCGCTACCGATGCTCACTCCTAACGTGTCTTCAAGTTCCCTAATCCTCTGGTCCCTTCTCACCTTTGCAATAACCGAAGCAGCAGATACTATCGGATAATTCACATCGGCTTTATGCTCAGAGATGAGGTCAATCGGAAGATCGCATCTTTTTTTAAGGTTCTCGGAAAATCTCTGCGGATTGACATCTACAGCATCTACTATCGCTTTGTCAGGACGCAATCTTTGTAGGACCTTTGAGAACGAGACGACAGCAAGATCGTTCATCGTCATCTCCTTTCTCATCTCATCGATCTCATGGGCAGTAACCTCTAAAATGATTGTTTCTGCAATCTTTTCTATCTCCCCAGATAGCTCTCTTCTCTTCTTTGGACTGATCAACTTCGAATCCCTGACACCAAGCTCTTTCAATCTGTAAAGCTCATCATCTCGCATCATCACTGCTGCCACACACATAGGACCTATCACCGGTCCCTTTCCAGCTTCATCTACACCCGCAATCTTCATAAAACTCCGAAAAATTAAATAAATGTTATTGTAATACTGTAAGATAAGTTCTTTTATTTTTGGAACCAGGTTCGGCCATGTTAAAGGAAGCAACGCTGTGGGAGAGTTCTGAAGAAAGTAAAGTCCAGTGTAATCTATGCTCACATGCCTGTAAGATATCTCCCGGTCATTTGGGTATCTGTAGAGTGAGAAGAAACGACGGTGGTAAGCTAAATTCGCTTATTTACGGGTCTGTCTCTTCGATGAATGTCGATCCGATTGAGAAGAAACCATTATACAATTTTCACCCCGGTTCAAACGTATATTCTCTTGGAACTATCGGATGCAACTTCAGATGCAAACACTGTCAGAACAGTTCAATATCTTTTGCTGATATCGACTATTCTTCTTATCTGCAAGAAGTCTCACCGGAGGAGATCATTCAAGCTGCAAAAGAAAGGAGATGTCAGGGTATAGCCTGGACCTATAATGAGCCTACCATATGGTTTGAGTTTACTTATGACACATCTATTCTTACAAAAGAGGAGGGGCTTTATACTGCCTATGTGACGAACGGATTTATGAGTAAATCGGCCCTAGACAAGATATCACCATATCTTGATGCTGCAAATGTCGATGTCAAGGCCTTCAGAGAAGATTTTTATAAAGATATCTGCGGGGGATCTCTGAAACCTGTGCTTGAGACATGTGAGAGGATGAGAGAAAAGGGAATTCATCTGGAGCTGACATACCTTGTCATCCCAACTAAAAATGATGATCCTTTGGAGGTAAGGGAGTTCTGCGAGTGGGCCGTCTCGATCGGTGAAGATATTCCTGTTCATTTCTCAAGATTTCATAGTTCTCATCATCTGCTTGACCTCCCTACTACGCCTGTACAGACTCTTGAGATGGCTTATCGCATCGCAAAAGAGGCAGGAATACAGTATGTGTATCTCGGAAACATTCACTCCCACAGATCAGAGAGCACATATTGTCCGAATTGCGGTGAGGTGATAATCGAGCGCAGTGGATACAATATCTCTTCGAGAGTGAAATCATACGATGCCTGTCCGAGATGTTCGGCAAAACTCAATATAATAGGGTAAGAAGTGGCCTGTAGACCATATAAACGCCGGCGAGTAACAGTACCACTCCTGATATCTTCTTTACCACCTCACCATGTTTTGAAAGTGAGCTTAAGCGTGATACGGTGGTATTTGAAGCGTATGCCAGGATCAGAAGCGGTATAACAAATCCGATGGAGTATACCATGAGTAGAAGTACCCCACTTATCATATCCCCTTCCAAAGCAACCATTGCAAGTATCGAACCAAGAATCGGACCGATACAGGGAGTCCACACGATCCCGAGAGAGATTCCGAGAAGAAGACCTCCGAAAGCGCCCTCGCTATTTAATGATGTTAACCTACCACCGAGGTTCATCCGGGTAAAATCCGGCCTAAGCCTTCCAAGCACTTCTCCTATCATCCCAAAGATCATGTAGAGCCCAAAAAATATCACGATGAAACCGGCAGCAACTCTGAAGATAGACAGGTATCCCCTCAGAGCCGATCCGAAGAAGTTTGCAATGACGCCCATAATTGTAAATGAAATCGAAAGTCCGATCGCAATAGCTATCGGTCGAGATCTACCTGATTCAGTAGAATAGGCCACAACTGCGGGAACAACCGGTAGAACACATGGATTAATGAAGCTTAACATCCCGAAGAGGAAGGCAACAAGTGGATTTATCATTCTCGCCTCAAGTATATTTACTTCTTACTAGCCATACAATAGCAAGTGCTGAAAGGCCCAAAAGAGTTTCGAAACCGGGAGTTTGAGGCTCAGGCGGTTTTTCTCCACTGATTACAGCCTTCATAATTTTATTAAAGATATCACCATCCCTAAAACCCACGACTCTATACATCTCCTCGCCATTCGGATTGGTAAAGACTATAGTCGGTAAATTTTCCACACCATATACGAGTGTCAATTTGTAGTCAACATCCGTATCTACTTTTATGTTGACAAATTCTTTAGACGTTGCAATTACCTCGGGGTCCATGTATGTTTCATCATCCAGCTTCACACACCATCCGCACCGGTCTGCATAAAAATCTATCATGACAGGCTTATTTTCTTCATTTGCAAGAGCCATACCCTCCTCGTACATGTGCCATTCTATCGATTCGGCTTGGACTGAGGGAACTAGCAGAAGAAGGATCAAGATTAATGAGATACTTTTGAATATATTCATAATCATCTAACTGTTTTTACATCGTCATTAAACTTTACATAACTGTTAAGTAAACCCTGAAAGGTTACACTTTAGTATTCTTAAAAGGGGATGGTAATTACTCGTCTAGTTCCTGAACAGCGCCGTCTCATGGTTGACGCCGTGAGAAGAGGTATTGTAAAGAG
>JAXHUQ010000107.1:0-5246 GCA_034189535.1 Halobacteriota archaeon
CGAATATACGTTCTCCAAGGATAACCGCAGTAGCATCACCCACGGACATCCGGTCTCTACTCATAAGAATAATCCTCACAGGCTCCCCTCCGGCCTTTGAAGGCGTAATAGCAGCAGCAAATAGGCTTGACATAAGTATGGTAGTACATTCTCGAAGACTGATACGATCCCCTATTCCTTCACTTATAACTTTAATGCGGAGTGACCATGTAAGAATTGAAAGAAGATAAACCAACATAGATATAATTAGAAACTCGGGTCGGATACTGGCAAGGCTCTCTATAGTCTCATCATCAATTGTAAATATTAGAATCACAATAATTGCAACGATGCTAATGGATAGTGAAATTATCAATAATCTTTTTGTTGCATCCATAGATACCCTAGAAGCTGAGTTTTTTAATTATTAAACCTTCGCATTTAAAAGTTTAATAAACAAGATAAAAAAAAAGTAGGGGGTAAAAGAACCCTTCTCATCTACTCAAATACTCATCTATTGCCTTTGCAGCCTTCTTTCCCGCACCCATCGCAAGGATTACAGTAGCCGCACCGGTTGCAATATCACCGCCTGCATAGACACCTTCTCTTGAAGTTGCGCCGTCATCATCTACAACAATTGTGCCCCACTTGGTCGTCTCAAGCCCTTCGGTCGTGTTTGAAACCAGGGGATTCGGACTCTGACCGATTGCAACAACGACCGTATCGATATCGATGATATACTCCGATCCTTCGATCGGAACTGGCCTTCTCCTTCCGGAATCGTCGGGTTCACCAAGTTCCATTCTGAGGCATTCCATCTGCTTTACCCAGCCGTTCTCGTCGCCTATGTATCTAACAGGTACGGTGAGGAGATCAAACTTTACACCTTCTTCTTTTGCGTGTTCTATCTCCTCTATTCTTGCAGGCATCTCTTCTTCGGATCTTCTGTAGATTATGTACGATTCCTCTGCACCGAGTCTCAGTGCATTTCTTGCAGAATCCATCGCAACGTTTCCACCACCGATAGTTGCAACCTTCTTGCCTATCGTTATCGGAGTATCACATTCAGGAAACTTGTATGCACGCATCAGGTTGATCCTTGTAAGAAACTCGTTGGCAGAGTAGACACCATTTAGATTCTCACCGGGAATACCCATCCATCTTGGAAGTCCCGCACCGGTTCCGATAAATATTGCATCGTACTCTTCCTGGAGTTCGTCGACCGTGATAGTCATCCCGATGACAATATCGGTCTTTATCTCGACACCTAGTGCTTTTATGTAATCTACCTCTGCCGCAACGATCTTCTTTGGAAGCCTGAACTCCGGAATCCCATAGATAAGAACGCCTCCCGGAGCATGAAGTGCCTCATATATCGTCACCGCATACCCAAGTTTTGCAAGATCGCCTGCTACTGTAAGTCCGGATGGTCCAGATCCGACAACCGCCACTTTTTTACCGTTCGGTGGCGCCTTTTCTGGAATGACAACGCCTTTTTCACGCTCATAATCTGCCACAAACCTCTCAAGTCTCCCTATTGCCACAGGATCTCGTTCTTCTTTAATTAAATGATGTTTAGCCAGGAAATCCTCTAATTCCGCCCTTGCTTCAGGTTTCATGTATCTTGAACAGCCAGCAGCAAGGCCACACAACCCCTCGCATTGCCTTTCATAAGGGCAAACACGACCGGTTATCGCCGGTAAATTATTACTCGCTTTGATTACCTTTATCGCACTCTCAAAATCCCCTTCTCGAATATATCTGACAAATGTAGGTATATCAACTTCCACAGGACATCCTTTAGCACATAATGCATTTGAACATTCCAAACACCGCTTTGCTTCCGCTTTTGCTGTTTCACCACTATATCCAAGAGGTACTTCATTAAAGTTATAAATTCGTTCCTTTGGATCTTGCTGGGGCATTGTGTGCTTTTCTTTGCTCCTTCCAATTTCGGCCATTCATTCTCCCCCTTGGCATTTACACAATGAGATTTTCTCTTCATCCAGATACCGTGAATTTCGTGTCATCAGCATGTCAAAATCCACCATATGTCCGTCAAATTCGGGACCATCGACACACGCAAACCTGGTCTCTCCTCCAACTTCCACTCTGCATGATCCGCACATCCCTGTCCCGTCGACCATGATCGGATTGAGGCTGACAACTGTTTTTATACCATATGGTCTTGTCACGTCAGCAACTACCTTCATCATGATTATCGGTCCGACGGCAATAACAAGATCTATCTTCCTTTGCTCATCGATGAGATTTTTGAGAATATCGCTCACAAATCCATGATGACCTTTAGATCCGTCATCTGTTGTTATGTAGAACTCATCACTTATCTCGTCGATCTCTTCTTCGAAGAGGAGTAGGCTCTCGTTTCTCGCACCAATGATCGATATCACTTCATTTCCGGCCTCTTTCATCGCACCTATCTCAGGAAAGACGCATGCTATCCCTACACCACCGCCGATACAGACGACTGTGCCGATCTTTTCAATCTCAGCAGGCTTTCCTAAGGGACCCACCAGATTGAGTATCTTGTCACCCTCATTGAGGGTACCCAGCTGCTTTGTGCTCTTCCCCACTTCCTGAAAAACTATCGTTATGGTTCCCTTCTCCTTATCTGCCTTGGCAATGGTTAATGGCACACGTTCGCCATCTTCATCGAGTCTGAAGATAATAAATTGACCAGGTTTTGCTTTATTTGCAATCAGGGGGGCTGATACCTCGAATAACTTTGTATCCAAGGTCAGCTCCCTCTTCTTGAGTATCTCGTACATTCTTTGTCTCCTGTATATAAAAACTGTTTGAAAAAACAGCGGAATAGAGTAGGTTTAAGACCCTGATATAATCTCCGCGTGTTTTTCCATAAATTTTTTTATACCCCCAAGAGCGGATACTTCATGCGTTTCAGCCCCCAGACTGTTAAGCGTCTCCTTCATGCCTCTCCAGTGTTTTTTGTCGCCTATGAAGAGGCATATGATATCCTTTTTAACGAATCTGTGTGCCGATTCGAGAATTCCCTTGACCATCCAATCATTCCTGATTGATATCTCCTCTTCTCGCCTCATTGATTCGTACTCATCTCGTAGGACTGATGCATAAGCCTTTACGTATTCTGCATTCGCCTTATCTTTGCACGAGGCTTCTGTCATCTCTGCAAGTCTTCTCTTCTCGAGGGTGATAGCAGATATGCTCAACTTTGCATAATCGGATATATCGACGGGGTATATCATCACCCCCTCCTCCTGGAATAACCTCGCATACTGATCCATCTTGTAGAAGTCATCTATTGTCCTCTCTCCAAGCTCCTCAGCTGCAAACTCCGGTGGATATGTCTTAATTATATCCTTCAGACTCGAAAGCTCGTCTTCATTCGGTTCTTTACTCTTCTTTACGAAGAGTACAGTCAGTCTCTTACTTCCTAAGGGTTCAAATTCCAATGTTTCCATCTTTATACCTCCCTAACCTGGGCATTCATAGATTTTAATAACTCAGTCATACCTTTCCAGTGTGCAACTCCGCCAATGAACAGGCATTTCAGTTCATCCTTCTCAAACTCCTTTGAGTAATCAACGACTGCCTTGACCATCCAGCTGTTTCTCAGGGATATCTCGGCGTGCTCTTTCACCTCTTCATACTCGGATTCAATTGCTTCGGCATACGCTTTAATATACTCCACATTGGCATCGTCATTCACGTTTTTTATCTCCTCAATTGCTGATGATAACTTGTCAGAAAGTCTCTTCTTCTCATCTACAATTGCAGAAACACTTGTCTTTGCGTATTCGGATATATCTACCGGGTAAATCAATACTCCTGCTTCCTGGAAGAGCTTTGCATACGCATCTTTCTTGTAGAAGTCATCTATTGTGCGGTCTCCCAGCTCTTCTGCTGCAAAGTCGGGATCATTTTCCCTGATTAGGCTTCGTACGTAGTCAAGCTCCTCAGGAGACGGTTGTCCAAGTTTCTGTATGAAGATTACCGTAAGCTTTTTACCTTCAATCGGTTCGAGTTCCAGGACTTCTCTTGTACTTGCCTTCTTCTTGAGTAACTCCCTTGCCTTCTCAAATGCGAACTTGTAGTCAAAAACTCCGCTCTTGGATTTTCTCGCCTCATTTAAGACTCTAGTCTCTGTCTTGTACTTAAGATCCCCTGTAGCAAGAGCACCCACTCCATATATTCCAGGAATAATCTCCCTTTTATCGTCTCTGACATCTAGTCCTGCGATCCCAAGTGGGGGTACTGCATTGACATCTGCAACAACTTTACAGTTCTTCAGTTTCTCAAGCATATCCATCGGTACCAGCTGAACGCCCGCCTTTCCTGTAGCTACTATAACATCAGCTTCCTTGACTGCATCGTAAATCTCCTCAGAAGTTGCCCCCTGAAGTGCTTTGATCTTGTAACCTGTCTCTTCTTCTATCCTCTTTACAATGTCTTCTGACTTGGAGATTTTCCTTGAAGTTATGGTTACTTCGGCACCCCTCGAAGAACATATTATTGCAGCAAGTTGACCGACCTGCCCTGTTCCTGCGAGAATCGTCACCTTCTTCCCTTCAAGGTCGCCAAAGGAGTTCTCAACAAGTGCCTCTTCAATCTTTGCGACCAGAGCGGATGCTGTCGTATGCCCGCCTCTAGGATCAAATATCACAGAGACCTCAAAAGGAGTTACCATCGACTTTACTGCCCTTTGGAATATATTCATCGATTTCTCAACATCCGTCCCTCCAACAAATATTGTTGTGGAGCTGGATCCTTTAACCCCCCGTGAAAACATTGCGTCTTGCACTATCCCTGCAACATCGTCCGGTTCCACCTCTTCATATGGTACTATGGCATCAAATCCGGAGTCATAGGCCATTAAAATATCAAATGGCGTCGAGTGTTTATCCGTATCTAACAACAACATTATATCTTTCATGAGTATTTACCTCAATAGATATAATGTATCACATAAGATATATATTTTATGTATATAATTGATGTTAATAATAATAAATATGTATAAAATATAATTTCATATGTATATGTACATAAAGTTTAAAAGTTAATATTTATTAAAAAAGTTAATAATTAATTAAAAAGATAATAAATAATAATAACAAAAAAGAGAACTCACTAATTTGACAATGAAAGAGCCTGTCCCACAATTACCCGATAACCAATAATATGCACCCCTGTCAAACATAATTCTTCTCCATTCCAGCCACAAATAAAGTATTTATCGGTTGTTAGACAAACTAAAACAGTTTAAT
>JAXHUQ010000108.1:0-5197 GCA_034189535.1 Halobacteriota archaeon
AGGTACTCACGAACAATGCTTTGCATTCATCTTTGACAGTGACCTCTCTTCTTCTGAGCCATCTCCTCAGTATCCTTGCACACTCATCATCAAAGAAGACGAGCAGGTTGGTTCTCTTCCGAGATGTACTAGTAAAAAATTGCGGGGGGCAGGATTCGAACCCGCGAACGCCTACGCGATAGGATCTTGAGTCCCACACCTTTGGCCACTTGGTTACCCCCGCACTTTACAAGCAATGAAGATCCAGCGACTATATATTATTTATCTTTTATCCGGCTCTTCTCAAACCTTAAACAGCAAAGTATATACCTGATCACAACAATGATTGGTAAAAAAGCATATCGCGCCGGTGGTGTAGTGGTTATCACCGGGGCTTGCCAAGCCCCAAACCCGGGTTCGAGTCCCGGTCGGCGCAGTTGAAAGATTATCTCATATCTATTTTGTATTTGCCCATCGATGTCAGATATGACAAGTCTTCTCCGACTTTCACCTTGTCCTTGATATCCTCTGGTATCTTCAGTTCCATTGTAGAGTAATCGTCCATATTCATTATCTGAACTGTGTCATTGGCAATCGATAGGACCTGACCAAGCTTCCTCTCAACGAGAGGAACATCGATCTTGGCATTGACCGGCTGGACTATTGATCTCTTCTGACCATCGAATAGACCGATAGCGTCTATTCGAGCTTTTGATGAACCATGCTTACCCGGCTTCGATGTCGATATATTCATTATTGTGCATGGTTCGCTATCAATCATGACATACCGGCCCTTCTTAAGGGTCCTGACTTCTGTTTGTTCCTTCATCTGTATTCTCCTGACCTAATAAATTTTATCTAAAGGGCGTCAAGAGCTATCTGAACAAGATCAACTGTCTTTATATCCAAACCAGCTTTATCCGCTGCTTGATTTAGGTTTAGCACACAGAATGGGCAAGGACTTATGATAAGTTCTGCACCGGTTTCCGCAGCTTCTTCCACCCTACCAACACCAATATTCAATGCCATATCTTTGTATGCTGCTTTTACACCGGCTCCAGACCCGCAACAACATGATTCGGGACCGGACCTGCGCATCTCTACAAGCTCTGCACCCAAATCTTTTATCACGTCCCTTGGGGCATCATAAACCTTAGCATGTCTTCCCAGATGGCATGGGTCATGGTAGGTTACCTTCTTGTTCACAGGATTTTTAAACTCAAGTGATCCGTTATCGATGAGCTTCTTCACATATTCCGAAAGATGAAGTACCTCGACATCAAGCTTACCAAGGACCTTTGGATAATCATTCTTGATAGTATTGTAACATCCCGCACATGCGGTAACAACGGTCTTTGCTCCTGTCTCTTCGACCATCTTTATATTGTGGGCCATAAATTCGTCTTTAACGATATCACCCTGACCGAGCCTCAGAAGGGGTGACCCGCAGCACCACTCTTTTTCGCCGAGAATATTAAGCTCAACATCTGCCTTATCCATGATCTGGACACTTGCCTTAGCAAGCTTTTGCATCCTGTAAGATTCGGTACATCCACCAAAGAATATCACTTCAGGTGTATCAGAAAGAGTAATTCCCTCGGGTAACCAGTCCCCCCTTGTCTCGGCAGGTTCACCAAACGGATTCTTGAACTGGTTTATTCTATCATACATCTTCTTTTGAGATTCAGTCGGACCTATGTTCTTTATGGACCACTCTTTGATCTCTTCCCAGAACTCGATGAACTCGATATTGACGTGACAGACCTCCTCGCACATACCACAAGAGGTACACTGGAAGATGACTTCTCTTAACATTTCAGCCGTCTGCTGATCAAGATTGATCCCCCTTCTAAGTATCTTGTCGAAAATATTTCTATGTTCAAGCTGCTTGAGATAGTATATTACACCCCTCGGAGTCCTTGATTCCCACCCTACCTGTCCGTAAGTGGGACAGGTGGAGATGCAGTATCCACAAGACAAACACGCATGCAAATCATAAACATTTGGTATATCGCTTGCCATTTCAATCACCTCATCATTTATCCGCCGTCATAATCCTCTTCACAATCGGCATGATAGCCATTCCAAGTGGCAACACAGCACCAGGCAGTGGGAACCCTAGTCTGGTCAATCCTTCAAGAGTCTTACCGGTGTTCATAGTGTCGTAAGGATCCAACGAGAACTTGATATCATGCATAAGACCATATGCGACTCCACCATGCAATTTTCTGAGATTGTATGAGAAGAAGACTCCAAGACCTGCAGGCCTGCCACCATTCTTGAAACCAATACTAGCTACCTGCCCCATGAATCCGAGAGTCATTAAGTTCCTGATCAACTTTCTCTCATCACAAAGACAGTAAGGCATAAACATCACGCTGTTCCTGTCGGATACCATACCAACGATTGCGCCTCTGAGCTTCATCTTCCTTATAAGTTCATAAATGTCACTAGTTGCACCATTCATGTTACGAACAGGAACGAAAGCTTCTGCGAGCAGAGAGGATGGCCCAAGT
Organism: Halobacteriota archaeon; assembly: GCA_034189535.1. GTDB lineage: Archaea > Halobacteriota > Syntropharchaeia > DAOWMC01 > DAOWMC01 > JAXHTN01. Next base: position 2,496 of record JAXHUQ010000108.1, read on the forward strand.
CTTCTGGTTCTACACTCATAGGCCCTCTCTTCCCATTCGTGCTCCCCCAGTTCGGGACTCTCTTTTTTGGCACCCTTCATCATCTCATCTACAATGGCCTCTTCAACGTCCATCGATTCTTTTGTTCCTTCCAAAACAACATTTAACATACAACCATCGGGAGTATCGCCATGACCGAGCTCACCTAGAAGCTTGAAATGTCTATCATCCGCAAAAGATATAAAATAAGGATTGACGCTGGACCGGGTAAGCTCACGTATTGCCCCGCATACAGATCTGAAGTCTGAGAAGAGGTATGACATGGGGCGCAGCTCTCCTTTTGGATAGATCTTAAGTGTAACTTTTGTAATAATTCCGAGTGTACCTTCCGCACTCACAAATAGTTTATTTAGGTTATATCCTGTACCACCAGACTGCGTATTTTTGGATCCTGTGTTGAGTATCTCTCCGTTTGGCATCACGACCTCAAGAGATCTGATATTGTCGCAGATTCCACCATATTTGTACGATCCGACACCGACCTTACCACCGGTATTTATCCAGCCTGCCACAGTCGCAGCTGCATAACTGCTTGGATATGAAGCCACCATGTACCCTTTCTTATCGACCTCATCACTGAGATCCTGCCAGGTAATACCTGCCTCGGTTGTAACCGCCATATTATCGCTATCAATTTCGAGAACATGATTCATATGGGTTGTATCAAGAACGATCCCGCCTTCGACAGGAACTGCACCTGTCATCGCCCAACTTGCACCTCCTCGTGGCACGATAGCTATGCGTTCCTTGTTAGCAAACTTCACAATCTTTGAGATCTCTTCGGCGCTTTCAGGCTTGACGACGCAATCCGGCCTCCAGTTGAACATAAGGTCCATCATCTTCGGAAAACCTGCGACATCATGACTGTATATACGCCTGGTGAACTCATCGTCTCGTATACGATCTTCACCGACTATACCTGACACCACACTAGATATGAGTTCTGATTTAGTAGCAACCATGGGCCCCTCCCATATATTATTTGAATAGTCGGGTTGCATATATATCAATATTTCGTTCTTAATATCACCTGCGCCAATATGAAAGTATATTAAGGGTGAAACGTAATCTATACCTTGAAGTGTGATCGTACATGGGGGAAGAAAATCCGGTTGGAAGCATTACTGATATGATAATGATGGTAGTAGCCATGGGATTCATGTTTGCTTACGGAAGGGAGGAGGTAAGGATGGGGATTGGTACTGGCATGAATCTGATCTTTGGACCTTTAAATGCACTACCTCTCCATGTAATAATACTACTGATGGCCTTATTAACAGGTCTTTTCAGCACAGCCATACGCAAGTACATGGTGAACTGGGAAGAAGTGAGGGCAAATCAGAATCTCTCAAGGGACCTTCAGGCAAGGATGAGGGCGCTTAACAAAGAGTTCAGAGAGGCTCAGACGGAGGAGAATAAGCACAAGGTAAAGAAGCTCGAGCAGAAGAGAGCGGAGCTTATGAAGGAACAGGCCGAGATGATGAGGGGACAGAGTGGGGCCATGATGCAACAGTTCAGACCGATGTTTTACACAATGCCTGTCATTCTCGGGATCTTCGGTTGGATGAGGTATCTTGTATATCTTGCACCCGAGGGAGTGCGCCAGGCAAATGAGATTATGGTACTTCCGCTTATCGGTAGCGGAACCTTCGGATCTTCAGCGAGCAACGTCTTGGGGTTTATCCCATTCTGGATGTTCTGGTACATAATATGCTCATTTTTGACCGGCCAAGTGGTAAATAAAGTTCTCAATGTTGGAATGACATGAAGATTACACTCAGCGGACTTCCCGGAAGCGGAACAACCACCGTTGCAAAGATCCTTTCTGAGAGGCTGAACCTTGAATACATCTCTGCCGGAATTATATTCAGAAGGCTTGCTAAAGAGAGCGGTCTTTCTCTTGCGGAGTTTGGAAAGATGGCGGAGAACGACTCGGAATTTGATTTGATGATAGACAAGAGACAAAAAGAGGTCGCAACGGGCAAGGATGATATTCTGGTTGAAGGAAGATTGTCCGGTTTTATGATAGATTCGGATCTGAAGATATGGATCGATGCGCCACTCGATGTTAGAGCAAAGAGGATCTCAGAACGTGAGAATATACCACTCAAAGAGGCTACTGAAGATATCATTGTAAGAGAGGCATGTGAGCATACCAGGTACATCTCATATTATAACATAGACCTGAAGGACCGTCACATATATGACATCATTATCGACTCTTCCAAACTTGATCCCCACTCAATTGTAGACAAGATAATCTCAGCACTCGGTGAAAACCCAAATAGTAAATATCCCTTAGGGAAAACTATAGGCCATGCCAACACCGATGGAGATATATCAACTTCTCCCGAAGACCAACTGCAAGATATGCGGTGAATCAACCTGCATGGCTTTTGCAGTAAAATTGCTCTCGAAGGGAGGGAAAATCGAGGAATGCACACCCGTAATCACCGAGGATAAGTATAAAGAAAACCTTGAGAAACTCAATGAATTACTTGAACCGATAGCAGGCGCTACTAAGACAGGTCTTGTTATTTATGAAGATCTTTGCTTTGGTTGTGGTAACTGCGTCGTTGCATGTCCGGTAAATGTCGCAAATGACCCGTATGGCGTAGGTTATGGTAAAGGCCCGACGAACGATAAGATGATTCTTAAAATAG
>JAXHUQ010000109.1:0-5105 GCA_034189535.1 Halobacteriota archaeon
CTTGGGCTTCCCAAGCCTACGACCCGGGTTCGAATCCCGGTTGCCGCATTATGGTTAAGACATATGCCCCTTCTCATATTACCGGTTTCTTTGAGGTTGTCGAAAATTCCGATCCGGCACTTATGGGTTCGAGAGGATGCGGAATAACGCTTGAAGATGGATGCTTGACTGAAGTCAAAAAAAGTGAAGAGAATCGAATCTTTATCAATGGCAAGCTTTCAGATGCCCCTACCACGGCTTTTGTCGTAAAAAAGATGGCTCTGGAACCAGTCGAGATTAGAAGCTCCTTTTATGTTCCACTCAGTAGTGGTTTTGGAGCAAGTGGCGCGGGTGCTCTAAGTACTGCCTACGCATTGAATGGGCTTTTTGAAAAGGGTCTAAATAAAAACGAAGCGGGAAGGATTGCACATCTTGCAGAAGTTTATAACAAGACAGGGCTTGGAGACGTGATCGGCCAAGTGGCGGGTGGTGTTGTAATAAGAAAGGGTCCCGGTGCACCAGGCAACGCCGTAATAGAAAAGATTTCTACAGGCGACGCCCGGGTAGGATATGTCGTTCTTGGTTCTATTTCGACAAAGTCAATACTTGAGGATCCGCCCCTCCTGAAGGCTATAAACAGGCAGGGAAAAATGGCATTGAAAGAACTCCTCAAACATCCTACACTCGATGACTTTATGAGGCTATCAAAAAGATTTGCAACTGATACCGGACTGATAAGTGAAAGGGCAAGAGATGCTGTCGAAGCTGTTGAATCGGATGGGGGTCTTGCGAGTATGGCGATGCTTGGCGATACTGTATTTGCAATTGGTGATTTCCACGCACTTTCAGAATATGGGGATCTGGTAGTGAGTAGAATCACTATAAGCGGTGCCAAACTATTTTAAAAAAGTAGAAGAGCAAGAAAAGATTACTCCTTTTTTGCACGGCTATTTAGTATAATAGCAACACCTATCAATACCATTATCACGAAGACAACACCTGAAAGCATTATCCATTGTGCTGGTGGTTCTGGGACTGGTGTTGAAATTGGGACCCCCGTAGATATATTGGTTGGTAATATGAAGGACTTTGATATATCCTCCACAGGTTCTTCTGCAAAGAGTGCAATTACCGTGAAGTGAGGAACCTTGGCTGATGCCGTGTTCGTCTCAGGATCCACAGTTGTTTTGAGTTCTATCCATTCAGTATCATCAAACATCTTCATAATGAGGTCACTACCCGCCTCAAAGTCATTTGGATCATATGAGATGGTAATAGTTATTGCAGGAGAAAATCTTGCCCCGTCAGGTCCGAAGTCGTAAGAAGCGATCGTTCCACCCACTGGTGACTTACTAATTGTAATCTCACTCAGTGCATACCCATCTCTATCTATTGCGATCGTCCCTTTGGATACTGTAAGTCTTGAAACTCCATCTTTTGATGCGATTGTTATGTTCTCCTTGACAGTACCGCTACTATCCGTTGGAACGTTGCCTGATTTGGGAGATGCACCTCCACCGCCGCCTCCACCACCACCGGTTGTCTGTGGTGTTGGCGTGGATATTGGTGTTGGTGTTGGAGTACTTGTTCCATCGGTTGTAACGGTGAAAGTCGCATCTTCAACAGTTCTTATGATGGAATCCGGACCGCCGCCATTGTCAAGTGCTATTACATCAAGATCTAGAGATGATGAACTTGGGGCGTTCCCCACGGCTTTCAATGTCACGTCTGCAAATTTAACCTCCCCTGAGAGACCGCCATCAAGATTGATGACAGCATATCTGACAGTTCCAGCCGAGTTATTGATCTCTTTATAAGTTAAGAAACTCAAATCGCTACCCCCTATCTCTGTGACCTGGACTACTGATGAGTCATAACTCAAAAGAATATGAGCACCTTTTACATCGGTCACATCGTTTAGCATTATCGGAACTGTTACACTACTCCCCGATTCTGCAGAAGTATCGGAGATGGATACTACCGTTGAAGCTGCAGATACGGGCAATGTGGTTATTGCCAACAAAACAAAGATAACTGTTGTGGCGATAATTTTTCTTTCTTTCATCCTTTATTCACATCCCCCTTACTAATGAAGCGTAGAATATTCTTGTATATCTAATTTGTGATTTAATAGGTAAACTCCATCATCAATATCGATAGTTGCATCCCCATTAACATCGGATGCCACCTCTAATATTTCCACGTAACCCGGCACAATAAGTACGTTGTTTGAAAGATAGATCCCATCACCGAGATTACATGTTCCGTCTTCGTTAACATCTCCATTATCAAAAACAGCGATATCTATATTTACATCTGTATTTGAATTTGCATTTGTGTCAGTTGCGTTGACTTGTAGACTGTGGGTACCTAATGATGTTCCCGGTGACACACTTGTCGTAACGGCATAGGTGTCTCCACCAACATTTGACATCGCTGTGCTTGAGGACCCACCGATTGACGATAGGTCGATGGTAACCGAGTTAATCCCGTTATTATCTGTTACGTTCACCTGGAGTTGGGTTGTTTCACCCCATCTCGGATCGTTGTCGTTATCTATTGGTACTTTCGATTCACTTGCAGAAGGATTAGTAACTGACGGTGTTTCAGAATCCGAGATTGTAAAAGTCCCATCGACAACCGTTCTTGAGATCTCTTCATAGCTACTATCTTGCATCGATACAACAGTCAGATCAAGTGTACAAGAATCACCGATACTTCCGACAGCTTCTAGCGTAACTTCTGCAAATTGTATTGAAGGTCCACTCAGAGGATCCGGTAGATTAACTACAGCATAACGCGTATACCCGGAGGTATTGTTTATATCTTTGTAGGTCTCAAAACTCAAACTACTATTCCCGATATCGGTCAGATGAACAACAGATGGATCGTAGCTGAGAAGAATATGAGCCCCCGCTACATCTGTAACTCCATCAATATTGATAGATACATTTACACTTTCACCTTGCGATACCTCGGTGTCCATTATTGATACCGTTGACACAGCCGCAGAAACTTCAAAAACGACCGATACCAAAAGGACTAAAATAATTAATATCACCTTCGATTTAGCCATATACAACACAATATACTATGGACAAGACTATCTATTCTTTGGCCATTTATTTTGATCATATGATCATTAATGTACCACTAGATGCTGAAAAAGATTCAAAGAATAGTAATAATTCCGTCTAAATCGCACGATCTGACCTGTGAAACACCATCATTGATTGTAACAGAATTGAAGTTCAATGGAGTGCTATCTCCTTGTTCCCCTACTGCTTTAAAATGTATTTCTGCAAACTCGATATCGCCACTCAAAGGTTCTATGTTAACGGCTGCAAAACCAACGTAACCCCTCTCATTATCGATATATTTATAAGAAGTAATTGAAAACTCACTGCTTCTTATATCTTCGACATTAACAACCGACGCGTCATAGCTCAGGTTTATGTAGACGCCTTTAATGTTTTCGGCTTTCTCGATTATAATATAGGTACTGACATTTTCTTCAGTTGCCAAGTTACAGTCGATAACATAAACGGTAGGTGCATCGATAAAAACCGCATACGATAGAGAAGATGCCACAATAACAATTGCTAGCACAACATAACGTTTCGGTTTTTCCATATCATCAACCTTTGTAAAGCATTTGCACGGTATTGCAGTCTACTTTTTTTATAACGAGTAGTTATTCAACTTGATTAATCTTTTGCATCAAATCAGACAATTGATACAACGTGACAACTTTTAATAGGACTCAAAAGGAATATCATTACATACTTTTGTAATATTTGCTTGTGATTATATGCACGAACTTGAACACGAAGAGACTCATGATGAAGACTCTGTTGAGAGGGGACTCAAGGTTGCAATAATTCTTACTACTTTCTTTATGTTCCTTGAGATCTTCGGCGGGTATGTATCAGAGAGTCTTGCACTCTTGAGTGATGCGGGACATATGTTCAGAGATGTATTTGCACTTGTGATATCTTTATTTGCTATCAGCATATCTAAGAGACTTCCGACAAAGACCAAGACTTTTGGTTTCCACAGAGTGGAGATCTTTGCTGCCCTTATAAACGGATTCTTCTTACTCATTATAAGTATGCTAATATTCTTTGAAGGCTACGAGAGGCTCATTCGCCCAAGGGAGGTTCTTGGTGCGGAGATGTTTGTCGTTGCAATGATAGGTCTTTTTGTTAACATCTATGTCGCAACGAGATTGGGCGGCCATGGCCATTCCGATCTGAATATCAGAAGTGCTTATCTACACGTCATAGGTGATACACTTTCATCTGTCGGTGTTGTAATAGGTGCCATATGGATCCATTATACCGGTCAATACTTTGTCGACCCTATTTTGAGCTTCATCATAGCCGGTATAATTATCTCAACATCAATTGGCCTAGTAAAAGAAGCTCTAACAATACTACTAGAGTTCACACCGGAAGGGCTAGACATTGACGATGTTATATCCGAGATGAAATCTGTTGATAAGGTAAAAGATGTTCATTCAATCCATCTCTGGAGCGTATGTTCAAATGTCAACGTGCTCGATGCACATGTTTACGTCTCTGAAGAGCTGGTTGTTGAGACTGGAAATATAATTGAAGAGCTCAATGAACGGCTAAAAAAATTCAACATAAAACAAACTACATTTCAGATCGAGTGTCAGGAGTGTAAGGATGCTTGCACGTTCAATGAGATCTGTCATTGATACATTTGCTATGTTTTATTGCACTTAGTATTACTAAACTAGATAGTAGTAATAATTGATAATATTTTTATACAACATCTTGGATAAAACTAATTGATGGATGTTAAGACCAAGATAACCTATGTATCCTTCCTTGGCTCAATAGAGCTAAAGGATGCATTATGTGAGGTGAATAAGGAATACGGTGATATAATAGATCTTAAAATATACTCATCAGGTGAAATTGAGAATAAAAAGGTAGATTTAGAAATATTTAAGTCTGATCTGGCTAATAGCCACGCTGTTTTCATAGATGGTCGAGGCGGGGACCTTATAGGCCAGATAATTTCAGAAGTTCTCACGAAGACGGATAACATGGTTTTGACGATGCCACCATCACTTAACTTCGGTACCTACTATGGCT
>JAXHUQ010000011.1:0-28840 GCA_034189535.1 Halobacteriota archaeon
GATATCGCGGCAATACCACTATTTGGGTTGATTCTGGGCATCTTCTTCATGGTGCTCTCTCCGATAGAGAATACCCTTAGTAGAAGGGCTGAAAGGCAGGCCGATCTCTACGAGCTCGAAATTGTGAATAAGCCGGATGATTTCATCAGCAGCATGACCAAGCTTTGCGATCAGAATCTGAGAGATGCGGACCCCCACCCCTTGGTAGAATTTTTAACATACGATCATCCGAGCGGTAAGAGACGAGTGGAAGAAGCGATCAAGTATCGCTCAAGTCTAGATTAATGGGTGTACCTGGGTCGTCCACAATTGTTCATTTTTTAATCAAGATTTCTTTTTTTAATTATCATTAATACTTATTAGACTGTATTTCGAACTGCCAATGATGGTGACCTTTAAATACCATAAGGTTCTTGTATATATGGTAAATTTGGGGGCACGGTAAAATGTCAAGATTATCTCGAAATCAAGTGAAGATAATGATATTTTTGATATCTGTAGCAGTGCCACTGAGTATGTTATTCCTTCTCTACTGTTTAAGTCTGTTTGTGGCGCATGAAGATTATATAATGGTGGAAATATATGTTATCTACCTGCTGACGGGTATTTTTTTAATTTTAGCACTAATTAACTTTCCATTGCTCAATCGGATCAAAAACTTAATGCTGTCCAGATCATACCTTGAACGATATCCCAGCCCTATCGAGGCAAAGATAATTGTTATTGGAGTCGTCCCGTTCTTCTCGACTGATCTGGGGCTGATAATTGGCATACTCGGTATTTTGACCGGGCTTGGAAATCAAGCTATCCTTCTCTCTATTCCATTCTTTCTTCTCACAATGATTCAGACCAGGGTCCAGGTGTGGGGCAAACTGGATGAGATGTATCAGGTAGAAGACTTGATATCAGAAGTCGGACTCTTCGAGATACCTCTGAGTGGTAGGACATCAATCGATTTTGAGGCCGACGAAAGCATCTTTCAGGTCGTTGATGAATGGGCTGATACGTCTATGTTCAAGAGGTTGGAATCAACTAAGTCTATGAGGTTATATAGGAAGGGACGTGAAAAATGGAACTGCCCATTGATGTTCAAGGTTTATGAGAACAATGAGAAGATGCACATCGAGGCCTGGATCAGATTCAATCCTCGCAATCCGTACACCCTCATCTTGCCATCCGAGATAAAGATCGAGTCAGGACATGGAATATTAATGCTGGGGCTAAGACATACCGCTCGTAAAGAGGTGAATAAACTTTTGGAAAAACTCGGACTACCGGAGATCACCTAGAGAGATATTTGGGGGTCAATCATCTCACCCTCCCTTCTCAATCGCTTCTTCTCTTAGGGCCCTCCTCAAAACCTTGCCGACCATCGTCTCAGGAAGTTCATCTCTGAACTCGACACTCTTTGGAACTTTGTATTTTGCAAGCCGCTCGCTACAGAAGTCTATGATCTCCTGCTCGGTGGCAAACTCACCAGCCTTCAGAACCACAAAAGCCTTTAGACTCTCACCTCTGTACTGATCAGGTATCCCGACAGCACATGCTTTTAATACCTTTGGATGTTCAAAGAGGACCTCATCGATATCCCTTGGGTAGATGTTGTAACCACCGGCAATGATCATATCTTTTTTTCTGTCGACGATATACGTGTAGCCATCTTCATCCATCTTTGCAATGTCGCCTGTGTACAGCCATCCGTCCCTTAAAGCCACTCTAGTATCATCGGGAGATTTCCAGTAACCTTTCATCACCTGTGGGCCTTTTATAATGAGTTCACCCTCGCTACCAACCGGTTGTTCCTCTTCCCCCTCTAATAGGTCAACAATCTTCATTTCGGTGTCAGGAACTGCGACTCCTATGCTACCTATCTTGACTTTTCCAACCAACGGATTCGCATGAGTAAGTGGGGATGATTCGGTGAGTCCATATCCCTCAACAAGTTTCCCACCGGTTATCTTCTCAAATTTTTGTATGACATCAAGAGGAAGTGGCGCCGCCCCGCTAAGGCAAGATTTTATCGTACTAAGGTTATATCCTTCGACTCCGGGGAAGTTGTTTATTGCAACATACATGGTCGGAACGCCAGGAAAGATTGTAACTTTATATTTACTAATGCACTTCAAGAGTGATTTAATATCTCTTGGATCCGGCATCAGTACAATTGACCCACCAAGCACAAGAGAAATATTCATTGCAATTGTCATGCCATATACATGGAAGAATGGAAGTGCACCCATACAGACCTCTTCACCATCAACTCCATTTACAAACCACGATCTTGCCTGCAAAGCATTTGAGACAATATTCTTGTGTGTAAGCATTGCCGCTTTAGAAAGGCCTGTAGTCCCACCGGTATACTGCAATAGAGCAACATCTTCACTTGGATCAATATCAACATCAATAGGACTGGAAGAATGGTCTTTATACTTTTTCAAAAGATCTTTGAAGAAGTATATCCCCGGGCCTTCCACTACCTTCACAAGCTCCCTTCTTCTCGCAATAGGAAATAGAATGCTAAGCATGAACGGCAGATACTCCTTCAAATCAGAGACAATAACCCGTTTAATCTTAGTCCGGTCTATTAAATTCTCAATCTTCGGGTAGGTCATCACCATGTCAAGAGTGATAACCGTCTCGGTCTCTGAGTCATTCAATTGATGAACGAGTTCGTCCTCTGTGTACATAGGATTACACATGACGACCATAGCCCCGAGACGGAGTGTGGCAAGATAGCTTATCACAACCTGTGGACAGTTGGGCATAAGAATTGCTACTTTATCGCCCTTCTTTATACCAAGCTCATGAAGTGCGTATGAAAATGTGTCAACCTTCTCCTTTAACTCTGCGTAGGTCATCTTCTTTCCCATGAATATAAGGGACGTATTCTCAGACCATCTATTCGCCTTCTCTTCAAAGAGTTGATACATAGTGATATTTGGATAATCTATATGTTCCGGAACACCTTCAGGATAATTCTTTAGCCATATTTTTGACAAAAAATGCCTCCATGGGTTAAATCGCATGATTAAGTAATAAGTTTTTCTTGATTGGTTGTCATGAAAACGGCTGTATAAATGTTATTTCCCACATAATAATTTTAGTGTATGCAGTATAGAACACCTAATTGAAGGTTATGAATAAATCTTCAAAGAAGTTTTTGGTAGCAATAGTGACATTACTGGTCTTTTCAGCAATTGCACCAGTAGCAGCAGGAACGACATGGTATGTGGACGATGATGGTGGGTCGGATTTCACGACCATACAAGACGCAGTTGATGCGGCAAGTGACGGAGATACGATCATTGTAAGAGATGGAACATAGAATGAGAATGTGGACATGGATAATGCAATTCTAAGATTCAAACGTGCCTGGGAACATGCCCAAAGGGCGATAATACTTGTAAGTGTTCCGGCGGGTCAAGACACTCAGACGCCTTTACCTGCACTTTCTGACGAAGAGATACCAGAATTCCCAACGGTTGCATTACCTGCTGCAATGGTACTTGGGCTTGTATTCTTCATGCAGAAGGGTAAAAAGAATTAGTGAGGGAAAGGGGTAATACCCTTTTTATACAATTTATTTTCTTCAAATTAAACGCCTTGCGGTAATTGTCTCACTTTTAATTACGCTTTCTATCTTCAGAGGTCCGACACGATGCTCTGCAATAATAGTTTAATCTTCAATTGCACATGATAACTCAACGAGCTTGACACATTCAATTTTGTCTGTTGTATCGTTTTTTGTATGCGTTATCCAGTAATTCTTGGAATATCCTATCTGAAACTCCCCCTTCCTACCTCCATTTCATTCTTCTCCATGCAGTGACGTATGATCCGTATTTTCCTTTCATATCCTCCCATTTATATCCTGACTTGTCACGACGATAGAGCACGGCTCTGCAAATGTTGTTTACTCCTTTACAACCATTCATTTCAGTGCCGGTGGATACTTTACAACCGTTGTTAGTGGAAAACATTTAAGCAGAATAGAGTCGATAGAGTTGACTCGAAAAGTATTTAAGATTCCTTGACATCGATTGAGTATTAAAGTAGGTCACATACGCAAGGTTTATTATTAAAAATAACCTTGTAGGTGTGTTAAATTCTATTACGATAGCGGGGTGGGGTAGTCAGGAAATCCCGACGGGCTCATAACCCGTAGATCGATGGTTCGAATCCATTCCCCGCTATACGGAAAATACGCATTATGTGATTTGGTTAGGTTTGTATGTTTGACATTTCCACGGTTTTAAGTTGGGAATTCATAAAGTATGCGGTGGCTTTTTTTATTGTCATTCTGGCGCTTCTCATCGCAAGGATCTGCGTTTACATATTCGAGAAGTATCTGGAACATTTTGTGTCTAGAACTGAGAGTAAACTGGATGACATGATAATTGAAGCCATAAAACGGCCTGTTTACTTGTTAACAATCCTTATCGGTGTTTATGTCGCACTCGGTTATATCGAGTTCCAATATATGGATGATGCCATCATATTTTTCAAGATATTCGGAATCTTTCTTACCACATGGGTTGCTTATAGATTATCTGATGCGATAATCAAGGAATACGGATATGCGCTTGCCGAGAGAACAGAGAGCGATATTGATGATGTGATAATCCCAGTTATCGATCAAATAGCCGGAATACTCATCATTGTACTCGGTATACTCTTTATCTTGAACCTTCTGGGTATAAGGATAACACCTATTCTTGCCGGTATGGGGGTCGCAGGTATTGCTGTTGCACTCGCCGCTCAAGAGACCCTATCAAACATGTTCTCGGGATTCACTCTGATGATGGATCGCCCCTTTAGGATAGGTGATCGGATTGTACTCGATTCGGGAGAACTCTGTGAGGTGAGAGATATTGGGCTAAGGAGTACCAGATTATACGACGTCATTGATCACGCGATGATTACAATGCCGAATTCGGACGTATCAAACATGAAGATAACAAACATCTCAATGCCGGATGTCAAACTTAAGATAAGAGTTCCGATAGGCGTTGCTTATGGCACTGACATAAAACTTGTCAGGAAGATACTCCTTGAAATAGCGGAAGAGGCACCTGAAGTTTTGAACGACCCACAACCCAATGTCTTCTTTATGGATTTTGGAGATTCCTCACTCAACTTTGTCTTAATATCTTGGATCGGTAATATCAAAAGGAAGATGGAGGTAATAGACTATATAAACTGCAAGATAAAGGATAGGTTCGAGGAGGAAGGAATAGACATACCCTTCCCGATCAGGACTCTATATATGCAAAGTTGAAATTTGTAATCGGATTTGAAGTTGATTATTCGTCTTGCTTGCTTGGATTAGTCTCCTTCAGCGCGTCCACCATCTTCTCATTTGCCTCGACAACAAGAGCCCCGACATACCCACAGTCCTTACAATGGTACACCTTACCGATCGATCCTCCTGCCTCGTAATAGAGGTCAGAACTGCCACAGACAGGGCAGACTGTCATCATCTTTTTATCTGACATAAACCTTATCACTTCTGAGTTGAGCTCAGGTAAAGAATCAAAATATCTCTCTTCACAACTACAATAATTATTTTATTTTGAAAGGCAATAAATATAAGGTATTTTTTTATGTATCCCACATCCCGCAGTAAAAACAGAATACTCAAACGTTTTCAGCATCCACACCCAAATCCTTTTTAATATCACCCCTTTCAATTCACCAATGGATTGGGTTTTGTCAGTCAGAGGTTGTATCTTTTCCCGAAGTTCTATTAGAAACTCCCTGTTGAAGGGTTAATTGTGAAGGGTTGAGGGAGTTAAGGGGAATGTGGGATAAATGACTTTAAGAGGAGAATTTCACCGGCTGTGTTGGAAGCATTGACAGATCATCCGAGGGACTGACATGATTTTTTTATTTTCGGATAGGTGCTATTTATTAGGACAATACCTTTTATTCTTTTCATGTCCTCTCATTCCCTATACGGCACCTCGATTGTCATCAGATCCCTTGCTATCGCAGTCTCTTTGAAGACCTCTCTTGCCTCTCTTAAAAGCGGTCTTGGATCGTCAGTGTACCTGGAGCTTATGTGTGTGAGTGCAAGCCTTGCCGCACCTGATCTCTTGGCCACCTCTGCTGCTTCTTTTGCGGTCGAATGCTTCGATTCTTTTGCCCACTCACTGAGATCCTCGCATAACATCCCGTCATGGATCAGAAGATCCGCACCCAGGCTTGCTTCTATGACTGAATCGGAGGGTCTTGTATCTCCTGTGTAGACAAGTTTTCTTCCATGCCTCTTCGGACCCACCACCTCTTCCGATCTCACCATCCTGCCGTTTACTTCAACAGATTCCCCTGCATGAAGTTTTGAATAGAGAGGTCCCGGTTTTATACCCAGCTCCTTTGCTTTCTTGGGATCAAACCTTCCGAGTCTTTCATCCTCTTCAAGGGTTAATCCTATGCTTGGGACGCTGTGGTCTGTCTCAAAGGCTTTTATGACGTAACCATCTCTTTTTAGAATGTCGCCAGGCTTAAGCTCCTTCACCTTGATATCAAACTTCAGCTTGTAGTAACCCAGATCAAGGATACTCTTGACAAATCTCTCTGCCCCCTTTGGACCAAAGATCTCAAGAGGTGTAGTTCTCCCCTGAAACGACATGGTCTGGATCAGTCCCGGAACACCGAGGAAGTGATCTCCGTGCCAGTGGGTGATGAATATAGATCTGATTGTCATACCGGTCTTGGCCCTCATCATCTGTTGCTGTGTCCCTTCACCACAGTCAAATAGCATCGACTCTCCATCCATATTGATAAAGATCGATGATGGGATTCTGTTTGTGGTCGGAAGTGCACCTCCGGTCCCAAGAAATATTACACGAAGCATCCGGTTCCAACTTGTCACTTGGTGATTATAATCGTTTCGGACTTTAACGGGCTAGCCTAAACAACGTTTCCTGTTCTCAGATCATATGTTACATGATCGGTGTACGTTGAAGGTCCATCGGAAAGAACGATTGTGACATTGGCATACGGGAGCGTACAATTATGATCCGAGATCGAGAGTATGAACCCTCTTGCGTAGATCAACTTCTTCATCCTCGGTTCATGAGTGAAGTGCAGTTCGTTATATTCGGCACCTGTAAAGGGATTTACCGTTCCGTTCTCTGAGAGTTGATTCAGGATATGTCCATAAGTCCCCCTTACATCATTAAAGACGTAACTGACATCGTCCAACCCCTGCTCAACCGTTCGGTATCCTGCGAGCCCGGCAGAATGGTAAACCGTTGCAAAGAGCACAATTGAGATGGTTATCGTAAAACCGACGGCAGCAATAATCTGTCCGCTCTCATCACCTTTTAGACTCATCTTACTCATTTATACCACAACACAAATCTAACTTCGTACAAATTATAGCCTATTCCCCTCGGATCATCTGCATAGACCATCTTGCTTACTGTGACCGAATCAGGACCTGGAAGTCCATGCTCGATCTTCGCCTCATTTCCATTAGTGTCAACAAAGATATATCCCGTCGAGCTGTCAATGATATACATATTGTAATTCACTTCGTCAGGAAGGGTCTGTCTGAAGAGTGCATCTATGGTAGTCCAGCTCTCGTTTTCTATATACTCCACAAGCATATTGGGATCTTGTGGCGGAGTCTTCCAGTAGGTTACATTCCAATCATGTAGTGTCGGTGTACGAGATACATTGGTAGTAGAAAGCTCAGCATGTAGTTTAATCGTTGAATATGCTAATCCTGAAATATCCTGTCCGGAGACTACATTCATGATAAAGTTATCATACTCATCAAGGATGCTGTATATGATGTCTGTATTCGCAGGTACTGTTGCATTTGCATAAAAGTTGCCCCAACTAACCCAACTATCAAGATCTGAGGAATTTATTGGGTTGGATGTTAGGTTACCTTGTTTGTAGTAGCCATCATAATTAACATCCAAATAGGCCTGTGTACACCTCACCCTACTCCCCTGTAATGCAACATAATACCTTGATAGACTGGTCCCTACTTCAAGATCATCAACCTCGGCCCATGTCCAGGGTTGCAAGCTATTTGGATTGTTCACCCATTCCTCTGAATAGTCGTGCCAACTATCATCGCTATTATCGATTTGATGGTATGGACTATCGTAAGTCATCCCGTGTGTCCTTATAGATGCCCTTGCACGACCATCCCTATTTTGGAAGTACCTCTGGACACGATAGTGAACTGTAATATTATTAATTGTACCACTACCATCCGTATGATCTTGAATATTGTATAAATCTCTTGCCCAATCGCCCCATCCAGTAAAACTGCCTCCTAATCTATATACAAATGTGGAGGTATCGTCAGGAGTGACTTCATCTACTTTATCCCAATGATCACCAGAGGAAGGATCTTGTTCCAGGGCTGTTTCACTTCCTTGGGCATTAGGTCTTAAGGTCTCAACATAAGTTGTTGTATCTAGCGCAACACTCCCCCCCACCGTCATATTCGTTGTCGTGCTAACATTTACCCACGTACCATTTCCATCCTCCCACGATGCTTGCGTGTCGGGCCCAATTGACGGATATTGAGAGATGATCTCAAGGGTATCCTCTCCGTAATTCTGTAGCTGTATCACCATGAACTCAGGATGTACAAGAGGTGATGATACTGAAACAAATGATACTGCGCCGATCATCATGATTGCAACAATTGCCGCCTCCATGGTGTGCATCTGAGCATTCTGATCGTTTTGTAATCTCTTCAGCTTCAAGCTACCACACCCATACCATAACCTTATGATGCGTTCCGGTACCCGATGATCCCATCACAACCATTCTTTCGATCAAGACGACACCACTTGAGGTATATGGTGGAAGATTTGCCTCAGCATTTGCATCTGCCGTAGCCTCATCTGTAGTATCAAAACTGATAGGCCGGATCTGCATATAAAAATTATAACCGACAATAGATCCGCCCTCGTTTTTGCCTTTAAGACCGAGTAGCTCAGCTGCATCATTGTAAGTGTCAACATCGATGGTCTTGCTACCGTTTGTAACATCGCTTCCGAACTCCCACCAACTTGAGTTCTGATTAAATCCGACCATCAACATATCTACCTTTGACTGGTTTAGTCTATTATGTTCTTGAGGGCTACTTGAGAACCCAAGTGCCTTGACAATTGCCCTGTTGGTACTCCAGTTGGCCTCCCAATCAGTCCCGCTGCTGCCTCCATCTTCCCAGTAACCGGGACTTTTTACGAGTGTTTCACCCAATCTGTCTGCCAGAGGATACACTTTTGTGGATTCACCGGTGTAAGATCCCACGATATCAGGTAGCTCGTGGTATACAACCGTAACGGCAAGCATGAATATTACAGCAGCAGTTGCAAAGTCAAGACTTATTATCTGGGCCCTTTCGTCATTTAAGATACTTGTTCTAACCATCTGATCACTTAATTAAGCTCAATTTTCCCTTGTGTAGTATCATAACTGATAACAATCTCACCGGAACCGCTGTAAATAGTCCCCGATACATTGACTCGCTCAGTAAGGTTGTTGAGTGGAATGTATGTGACTGCATCGCTGTTGTACATCGATGAAATCTTTATCGACTGCCTCCCATACTGATCGGTTACATTCACATCAATCCTGTAACCATCGTCTGCAATGTAGACGGGTATTTTTATCCTCTTTGAAGCAGTACCGTTGCTGATTCCCGAAAGGTACATGCTGTTCATGGTGCCTGATATCTCATTTCCGATATCTGCGTACTGTTCGGTCATCGACTGTGTCGTTGAATCGACTATCATGTCCCCGACAGTCATATAAACACCACCGGTGAAGAGCAGGGTTATCGATGCAATCATAATATATTCTATAAGGATCGACTGCGCACCTTCGTCACGTATTAAATTTCCCACTCTTCCCCCCATCAAATTGAAATCGTCCAATACCTTCAGTCTGTTGTCGCCCTCATCGTATCAAAAATACCCTTAAATCCCCCGAAGAATGATACAATAAGTGTCGAGGGAACCATGAATGGCAATAGGCAAGCCCCAAATACTGCAAAGATCATCGACTCGTAACCAAGATACCCGAGTGTGAATATCACTGCCGAGAACGAAAGTAATGTAAACGCTCCCAGGCCCAGTCCTTTCAGTATTGACCTCCTGTGATCCTCAAAGAAGAATAGAGCCAGTGAAACTCCAAGTATAGACCCAATCGATGTAATAGGGTTCAACCAGAACTTAGCAAAGAGAACCGATGGTGATATCAAAAACACTCTTGTTGCCGTTCTCAGATGGTCATTATGCGAAAGAACGTATGCCACCGGAGGGCTTGTCCTGTAATAAGCCCTAACAAGTGCCGTGCTCACAGGATTTGATTCGAGGATTGTGTCTCTAAATGATCGCAAGGTATCAAGATTCTTATTCGCAGGAGAACCGTATGTTGCAGTTGCGATGAAACATGCTTCATTGCTTGAAACATCACTTATTGTCTCTGCATGTATCTGGGCGTATCCTTTCTTCTCAACGCTGGTGTAAGATGTCATACTCGATTTATCACTTGATGCACTCCTGTCCATTCTAACTCCGAAAGTAACCTTACCACTACTATTAGTAAATCTGGATTGAGGAATTGATGCGGGACCCCCACCTCCAGTCCATGTTGCGACAGTAGTGCCAGGGGCCACATTGGATATGTATACTGTAACATTTGCATTTTCAACAGGTATATCACCATTCTTCGTGTCAATTATTGTGGGTGTTATGTCCAGTTCTATGTATGTCACCCTCGTTGGCGTACCTCCAATATATGTATATGTATATGTATCAGTCTGGGCTATTGAGAGTATCCCACGATAACTGATGTAGATATCCTCCTGAGCGACCTGATAACTTTCATTATATACCTTCACCCTGATGATCTGACCGCCTTCGGTAATCTCAGGACCGCTGAAGGTGTACATAAGATCGCCTGTAGCATTGGTATTACCCTCATAGTTCGTACTATGCCCATCGATTGTAACATCGGCATTTTCGATTGCATCCCCCCCTCCTGAAGCTCTTACATTTATCTTTACAGGGTCATCAACGAAATAGATGCTATCACTTGGGACTACCCAGTTGGAGCTGCCCTCATCCCACTGAGAGATCGTCAGATCCATCGTGGTAACTGTGCTGTTGGACATATCAATCCTGAATATGGGCTCATAAGCAGCTGTTGTAGCAATCCCAATCGCAACAATCAGAAGAGAAAGTACCAAAAACAATCTGTTTATCTTATTCATATCTCACACCTCAGCATTTACGTCAGTATTTACATAGTACAGATATATATCATTTACACCCGCGTCAGTTGAATTTCCTATTATCCTTAAGGTTACATCATCATCAATGGCATTTATTGTATAACCATAACCATCCTCAAGGCCTGCATCAGTGAGCAACTTGTCGAAGTAGTCTTCCCAGCCTCTATGAAAAACACTCTCCACCATAAAAGTAACCTCATCGAGCTGGGTCTCGACAGGAGTTGAGACATCTCCACGCTCAAGACGAATTCGCTGTGTGCTACTACCACTGACAGAACCTTCATTACTACCGTTGATTGTGATCTGGTGAAAGTTGATATGGGTGATGTTGTTATCATCGAAGACAACGTACATCATCGGATCGCTCACCATCTCCGAATAATCCTCGTATGTATTTTTTTGAAAGACCGCGCCATTCTCATATGCCACAACCTGTTCTCCGGTACTGTACTGAATGTATCCCGTACCGTTTTCAACACTTGTTGGGTATATGTATAATGTTCCTCTGTCTATCGAAATTTTTGTAACTTTCTCCTGCCCCATTGCAGATGGTGATTGGACAACCTCCCTGATATCACCTTGAAGAACAGTAAAAGAGTTACGCATATTCTGCATCAGGGCCCTATCCTCGGCGGATTCAATTCTCGGTAAACCAACCGCATAAATCGCACCTATCGTGCTTGTAACAATAACAAGTAATAGCATCATAGCCACCATCGGACTAACTGCATCATCTCCTTTCAGAAGTATTTTCATCCCAACCCCTCAGTTAATTAGGTATTATCTTTATCTCATCCAATAAATACCTTTTCACCTCTCACTCCCAAAATCCTAAAAATTGCCGTAATTACAGATGCCTTTTCCTTAAATAGCTATTAAGATTAGATATTAAGATTCTGAGATTTTATATGGTCCTGTGCCATAGTAAAACTCATATTCCATTAGACACGATCAGTGAGGTATAGAATGGGAACCGAAGTCCAGAGAAAAGTAATCGAGATACTCCGAATAGTGGGTGATTGTGACGAACCGATAGGAGCAAGAATCATCGCAGATGTGTTGCAAAAGAGGGGATACGACATACAGGAGAGAGCGGTTCGATATCATCTCAGAACACTTGACAGGCTTGGGTTCACAGAAAAACATGGTTACGCTGGCAGGATGATCACCGATCGTGGTTTGATTGAACTACAGGACGCACTGGTTGAAGATAGGCTGGGTTTTGTTATATCGGGAATAGAGGAGTTGATGTTCCTCACGTCATTTGATCCATTCAAAGGAGAGGGTGACGTGATAGTTAACGTCTCTATGACCGATAAATCACGTTTTGATGAGACATTGGAACTGCTTGATGAAGTTGCAAGCAAGGGATATACTGTGAGCCCACTCGTAAAGATCATCGAAGAGGGTGAAAGGATAGGGGATATCAAGATAGGGGACGATATGGTAGGAATCGCAACTGTATGTGCCATTACAATTGATGGCATACTTATGAAATGTGGAGTACCCCTTGAGATAGAGCATGGTGGAACACTTCAGATTGAACGTGGAGTTGCCACAAAGTTTATCGATCTTATCGGATATGCAGGTACATCTATCGATCCAGTCGAGGCCTTTATCTCAAGAGGGAAGACGTCAGTATCAGAGGTGTTAAGAGGCGGTACCGGAAGAGTTCTTGCAAACTATAGAAAGATTCCACTTGTGGCAGTTGAGAAGGCCACTGAGGTGATATCTGCTGCCAAAGAATCAAAGATCGGTGGGGTCATAGGAGTCTTTGAAGATTGTGCACTTGGTATACCTGTTGAGTTTGGCAGGGCCGGTATTCCAATATTTGTCGGGGTGAATGGTCTTGCTGCTGCTGAAGAGGTAGGTATCAAGACAGAGACAAAAACCATATCCGCCCTGATGGACTACAAGGATCTGAGGGATATTTAAAAAGAAAAAAATGAGTTGGAACTAAATAGCACAATATAGGGACATATCAGTATAGTCTTTCACCAAACTTTTAATACTTATAGTGCGTATCCTATGTCATGTCCAAACCGGAACAGATCCCTATTAGGCGGCATGAGAGTCTCGATGAACTGAACAAGCGGATAAAAACATTGGAAAAGGATTCAAAGATCCTGAAGAGGCTTTGCTTTATCAAATACCGGTACGAAGGCGAGAGCGTTGAGCGTGCCGCTCAACAGGTCGGCATCACGAAGTCTGTGGGCTATATATGGCAGAAGCGATGGAATGAAGAGGGTTATGCCGGTTTATCGCCTCGATATGCCGGAGGCAGACCATCCAAGCTCAATGAAATGCAGAAAGAACAGCTCCACGCTCTACTCAAAAAACGAGATGATTGGACAACGAGTGAAGTCCGTGAGTGCATAAGAAGCACCTTTGGAGTCGAATATACTTTGAAACAGGTACGAATCATTTTGAGGAATCTTGGTATGCATTATGCCAAGCCCTATCCGCGCGATTATCGGGGACTGAAAGATGCAGAGGAGCGTTTAAAAAAGCCTCGTCGCAGTATAAAGGAGGATAATCGCTCGATATCTCGATGAGACCGCACCTCGGAAGGCGGCAAATACACAGCGACTGTGGTCTTTTGGCAAACTGAAAAGCAACTTTTCGGAAAAGAATCTGTACATGAGTTTTTATTTCCATGATTTGAATCCAATAGAGTTTATCCGCAAGAGTATCAAATGTGTTATATCCCGGACTTTTATCCTTCGTCACATCTCAATTTTGCAAAAGAATGGATTGAACAATTTCTCGATGAAGATTTTAAGTATGAATTGTTAGGTTCTTGACTATAATTATGCCATTTTTTAAACATATAAACTCCTTGTTTAGCAAAAAAATCTACCAAATTATCTCCAAATGCTTCCTCGGGCTTGGAAGATCCCGGAAAAGTCGGATCTTTGTAAGAAGATCCAGAAAAGAGTGCATGAGACATGATCTACGCTTCATTCACTTGGTGTAAAGCAAAAGTATTCCTGATAATCCAAGATTACCCTTTGCCGACCATCAACCTGTTTATGGCGTTTACTAAAGCCTCGACTGACGCCATCACAATATCGTCAGATGCGCCTCTTGCCGTGATCACTCTTCCGCCCTCATCTTCCACGCCAATAAGTACTTCAGCAAGGGCGTTGGACCCACCTGTTATGGCGTCGATTCTGAAGTCTGTCAATCTGATTACGGCAAATTCGGTAATAATTGCCTGAACCGCCTTCAGGGCAGCATCGACAGGACCCACCCCAGTATGGGAGCCGGTGCGTTCTTCACCACCTACAATAGCCTTAACAGTTGCCGTAGAGGTGACCTTGTTACCGGTCATGACGGATACTTCTTCAAGCACAATTAGCTGCTTCTCTTTTGATACCTCACCTATAACGACCTCGGCTATCGCATGCAGATCCTCATCTGTCACTTCTTTGCCCTTGACACCAAGTTCCTTCACCTTCGTGAGGATCTCGTCGAGCTGATCCGGGGATGCTGATAGTCCGATCTCACCGAGCCTCTGTTTCACTGAGTGTTTTCCTGCGTGTTTTCCGAGGACGATGCGTCTCTTGTGGCCTACCATCTCCGGTGTCATAATACCTGGTTCGAAGGTGTCACTTCGCTCAATAACGCCGTGCGCATGTATCCCGGATTCGTGAGAGAATGCGTTTGCTCCGACTATGGGTTTGTTTAGGAGTATTCGCAGTCCGGTCAACCTCTCAAGCAGTTTTGCAGTCTCAACAAGATATTCGGTTTTAATCTTCGTCTTGGCACCATATATTGAGTGCAAGCTCATCACTACCTCTGCAAGATCTGCATTTCCTGCTCGTTCTCCTATACCGTTTACTGTCACCTGAACCTGTCTTGCCCCGGCTTCTACAGCAGCAAGAGAATTTGCAACAGCAAGCCCAAAGTCATTGTGACAGTGTACATCGATAGGAACACCGACCGATTCATATATCGGTGAAACGAGAGCCTTCATTGAAGTGGGCATCATAACTCCAACTGTATCTGGAATGTTTATGGTATCAGTACCTGCTTCCTCTGCTGCATTAAATATCTTTATCAGATAATCAAGATCGGAGCGCGTGGCGTCCATTGCAGAGAATAGACATCCAAGGCCATGATCTTTCACATACTCTATACACTCCCCAGTCTTGACAATAATATCTTCCTTGTCCATCTTAATTGTATGATTTATCTGAAGATCTGATGTTGATACAAATAGATGGACCAAATCCACATCACAGTCTATACAGGCATCAATATCCGGTTTCAGTATCCTTGCAAGCCCACATATCTTAGAACCGAGATCTTCCGAAGCGATGATCTTAACAGACTCCTTCTCTTCTCTCGAGACTACGGGAGTACCTGCTTCAATTACATCAACTCCTAGCTTGTCGAGCTGCCTAGCTATAAGAATCTTTTCTTCATCCGTAAAAGAGATACCAGGAGACTGTTCCCCATCTCTTAGGGTTGTATCAAATATGTTGACTGTCTTTCCACTAAGATCGATCGTGTAAAAAACGATCCCTTCTGTCTTCCTTCGAACTCATAACTAACCACAATAAAACTAATAAAATAAAAAGGTTGTGTAAGCCCTTTGGAGATTATCCAAAGAGCGCACCAAGACCTTCCATTCCACTCTCTTCGTTATCTTCTTCCTTTTCCTCTTCTTCTTTCTTCTCTTCTTCTTTTGCAGGTCCTTCTGCTGGTGCCGCCGATGCAGCGGGTGCAGCCGGTGTAAAGGCGCCCTCAGATATCGCCTTCTCGATATCCACACCATCAAGTGCCGATACTAATGCTTTAGCCCGTGCCGAATCCACTTCAATATCTGCTGCTCCGAGTACCGATGTTATACCACCCTCGGTGATCTCTTTACCAGCTGAGTGCATCAATAGTGCTGCGTAAACATATTCCACATTATCATCCTCCTTTCTTATACTGAGCATCTGCATATAAGCCTTAGCAATTATATCTCCCATAACCTCGGGTTCATAGACCTCGGAATTAACTGCAAGGTTTCTTGCATCCGTAAACGCGGAGATTATCAATGTATTAATAGTCTCTTTCGTCGGGTATGCGATCTTTATTGCTAAATTAAATGCATTTTGAGTTGCTGCTTTTATATCTGAGAGATACTTACTCTCATCTACCGTGAGTATATCACTTGAGTAGACCATCTCTTTATCATACGCTGCTCTGAGATTGAGTCCTATCTCCATAGGAAAGATCTCGAGCCTCAATAACGTATCAGCAAGCTTTGGTGAGATAACATCACCTTCACTTGCAACCGTCTTAGTCGCCTTGATAACAACTTTTCCCGACTCGATGCCTGCCGGGATGCCTGCATTCTGCAGTTCCCCAACTATCGGTCCGGGTTTAAAAGACGTGGGCCCTTTCTCAATTATTATATCCTTTGGAGCAACATCTCCAGGTTTGGCAGGCGCCGCTGTCTTCGTCTTCTCAAGCATCTTGTACAGTTTGAACGGATCAAGTTCAGTGAACATGAGCAGGGTTTGATCTTCTACATAATCGGATAGAAAACCCGTATTCATATCATTGAAAGCGAGATTCATGAGATTGTTCCTGCACACCTTGAGAACGGCTTCATCCCTAAGATTAGCTCGCATCTTCTGTAACTGATTCGCAGTTATACCCCTTACTCCCACAATACCAATGACCGAATGCTTCTCTGTAAGATCAATTATCTCAGCAACTTCATCCTTCTTCCATTCTGGTATATGTGTGGTGTGGTGTACCTCTTCCATTATTCACTCCTAAATAACTTTTATAGCTTTCCCCATTGTAGTCTTCACATATATAGATCTTATGTTCTGTCTGCCCTTCTCTAGAGTTGTTTCGAGCCTATCTATAACCTCTTTGATGTTTCCTACCATCTCATCTTCGGACATGCCCCTTTGAGCTATAGTAACATGAAACGTCAGCTTATCCTTCGATCTTAATCGCACCAATCGCTGAAACCTTCCTAAAATAGGTATAATATCCGCACCTGGTGGAATGGGGTCAGGCATCTTTCCCCTTGGACCGAGAATGGGACCAAATTTCCTACCAATAACTGGCATAAATTGTGAATCCGCAACGAAGAAATCATATTCTTTAGCCAATTTTTTTGCTTCTTTCTTATCTTCAGCAAGCTTTTCAATATCCTCGGAGGGGATTATAAGGTCAACATGATCTTTTGCATTCATGGCCATCTCACCATCTGCAAAAAGACATATCTTGATAGGCCTACCATGACCATTCGGAAGAATGACATCCTCTGAAACCCTGTTCTGCGGTTGGCCCATATCGATATTTTTGAGATTTACAACTAAATCGATACTTTCTGAGAACTTTCGTTCCTGACTTTCCAATGCCGCTTTTACAGCATTTTTTATCTCTTCCATCATCTTTCCTCTATGTTCTTCTATCTTAGTCTTCACAAAAGTATTAAGCTTTTCGTATTTCCCACTGCTAAGGAGGATAAACAAGTTAGATAAGAGCAGGATTAAAAAGGTAGAATGGTAATATACTGTTCTCCCGTTTTAAAGGAATTCTTATATGTCAAAATACCATAAAATAATAACATCTGAATCCTGAATTTTACTAAAGTGTTGAACCTGCCATGCATGAGTCTCATAAGGTAAAATAATGAATAGAAAGTATTAAATACTATAGAATTGTACCCCTTTTCCGGCCTTCTATCACGTGGGCGCGTGCAGGAAGGTTTAAGAGGTGAATAAAGTGAAGTATGGCAGAAGTAAGCTCTCAGCGGGAGCTTTCATTGTAGTGTTAATTATGTCAATCTTTGCAGGGGCAGTACCAACTTTTGCAGAGAATCCAACGACAAACTCAAGCGGGACAATTGCGGCGGAAGATGCGGACCTCCATGATATAAATATATCAATAGAGTACTCACAACCTACTGGAATTAGGATAAAAGAAGTTTCGGGACCGGATATAGCACACAATGAAAATCTGATATTAGGGGCAGAATACTGGATCAAAAATAGGGTAACAAATCAAGGTGAATTCAACGAATCGGTGAAAGAGACCATAAAAATAACCGATGAATCCGGTAGCATAGTCTACCACGAGGATACAAGCAATAAGATTATTGACAGAGAAAGTAGCGGAGATTTTAGCAAGAAATGGAACACAACTACCCTTTCACCAGGAAATTATACGATATTTGTTAATGCTACTCTAGAGGGCTTTTCTGATGCCAATTATGGTGATAATAACAGAACAAGAGAGGTGACACTTGAGATAGATACACCGCCTGTTGCTACAACCGGAGAGGTGATCATCAGCGAGATAATGTACGCCCCATCAAGTACGTGGGGTGGGAGTAAAAATGAGTGGCTGGAGCTTTACAACAACGATACCGAAGCCATAAACCTCTTGGACTGGACAATCGATGGTAAATCTTTACCGGAGGTGATAATACAACCGAAAGATTACCTGATCATAGCAAAAAACAACACGAAGTTCAGTCAGTTCTATCCGAGTGTCAGTTCTCCCATTGTTAAACTTGCTATCAGCTTGAAAGACAGTGGTGAAGAAGTGCTGTTAAATGGCAGTTCAGGTACCATAAATGATGCTTTAAACTACACCGAATATGCAAGTGGTGGCCTTAAGTGGGGATACAAGAACAATAAAACTATCTGGCTTGGCAAAAGTGGGAGTTGGGAAGAAGGACTTATTGATGGTGGTACACCAGGAGGAGCAAACAGTGCAGAGACGCCAACTTCACCTCTAGTTGTGATAAACGAATTCATCTCAAACAATGCGACGGAATGGGTTGAACTTTACAACAAGGGTAGTACGGATCTCGACCTCTCCGGATGGACTATGAAAGACGGAGGAGGAAATATCAAAACGCTATCTGGTGTAATATCCGCAGAAGGTTATGCGGTATTTTCTTACTCGAGTTGGCTTAACAACGGCGGAGATGACATCCGGCTCAACTCAACGAGTGGAGAAGTCGATCATGTAGCTTATGGCAGTTCCGGAGGCGCTCCGAGACCGGACGATGGGAAATCGGTTGGTAGATTTCCAAATGGTGTAGACACTGATAACGATTCTTTGGACTTTAGAGTATTTGAAATCCCAACTATAGGTTATGAGAATACAATAACAACAAATCAGACATATGGTGTATCACTATCCCAACCGGCAGATAAGACAACAAAACCAGGTGTAAACGCAACATATGAGATAACTATCTCAAACACTGGAGATCAGAATGATTCATTCTCACTTGCAGTAAAGAACCCTGACTATGCGGATACTGCTCAGTTAAGCATGAGTTCAATCTCATTGAATGCAAAAGAGAATGCAACTCTCTTTTTATATGTCTCAGACGATGATACCGGAACTTTCAATGTCAGTGTAAATGCGATCTCGAATTCTGATCCCGATGCAACAGATGAAGTGACTGTCATGACAACAATCTCTCAGATGAGTATCTCATCATTTGTTTCTGATAACGGCGTTTGCGGATCTACGCTAAATGGTAGTGTTGCAATAAGAAATGACGGTGACTCGAAGGTGAACGTAACCGTCGTTGTAAGCGGACTTCATGGGACAACCGGTTATCCGCTTGCAGGAACAGGCGTGATAGCAAATCTTGGTGTGGAACAAGAGATCGTCCTTCCCATACTTGTCTATATTCCTGCTGGTGCAGATACAGGCAACTATGGTCTGTTTGCAGATGCTTGGATAGAGGGTGATTATCCGGACCTTAGGAAGGCGATTACATCTGAAGAAGAGGTTGTAATTGTCACTTATTAAACCTTAGGAGGACGGATATGAAGAGAATAAGTATTCTATTATTTCTTGCTTTTGTGGTCTCTTTATCAACCATTGGGACTGTATCTGCAGGTCAACTGAATATAACAACGCCTGACTACGGAATAGCAGGGGACGTGATAACCGTAAGTGTCAATTCAGCCGATGTTATTGAGGGCATAGATGTCTATTTTGTACTCAATGGAGGTACTCCAGTCCATGGACAGACCGATCCCCTCGGCGAGGTAAGTTATATGATACAACTTCCTGAAAGGTTGAACATAACTGCAAGATACTCTGGTGAACTGGTAAGT
Source organism: Halobacteriota archaeon (assembly GCA_034189535.1). Taxonomy (GTDB): domain Archaea; phylum Halobacteriota; class Syntropharchaeia; order DAOWMC01; family DAOWMC01; genus JAXHTN01. The sequence continues at coordinate 20,383 of JAXHUQ010000011.1, forward strand.
AAAGAGATCGCCATTTATGAGGCTTTTTATGGTGTCAAATTGACCGTGGATGGCACTTATGAAGAAGAGATATTTACGGATGAGACCGCTAGCTACACCCTCCTAGTTCAGAACATCGGAAATAAGACAGATATCATAGATATTGCTATAATAGATGGAATTGGAACGCTGAATAGGAGTTCTTTAACCCTAACTGCGGGCGCGAAGGGAGAAGTTTTACTTAGTGTTCGGAACAGTACCGCCGGGAAATACTCAACAACCGTTGCTGCCACTTCCAGGGGAGATCCAAGTAAAGTTGACGAGATCACTGTGATAACAGACGTGAATAGTAGACCTTCCGAAGGTACGGATAATACCGGTGTGACAGGAGGCAGTGGCGGTGGAGGATCCCTACCGGCGAGGGTAAAGACTGATTCACAAGGGAGAGTATTATCCACTTACTCTGAAGAGTCATCCGATCGCAAAGCCGAATTAACGATACCTCAAGGAACAAACGCATTTGATGCTGAGGGAAAACCACTCAAGTCGGTAAGCATCAGTTCCACACAGGTAGGTGGGACAATCTTCGCATGCAACCTAGGACCAAGCGGTGCAACATTTGATCCTGAAGCGATACTAAAGATTACTTTTGATCCGAAGGATGTTGAAGAAGGTGAAATTGTTGTTATCAAGGTCTTCGATGGCAATGATTGGATACCCCTTAATACCATCGTCGATAAAACGACAAATACGGCAACTGCAAAGGTAACTCACTTCTCTGTATTTGCGCTGTTCAGTGAGAATAAAAAAGAATCAAGACCTACAATTATGGATTATATCTCGGAATCCGAACCTAAGAACACATCACTAACATCACCGGTATTGTCACAGCCGGAAGAAGAAACACCTGTCATACTATGGGCTTGGTTGATCTTTTCCATGTTTACTGTTGCGGTTTTTGTGATAGTAGTGGTTTATGTTTATGGCAGGGAATAGGAGTCACTTCACAAGAGGACAGTACGCTTCCTTCACCCTCCTGTAGAGCGAATAGTTCTCTTTTCTTATCTTATGCAGCATCTTCATATCAAGAGTCGCCAAAATAACCTCCGGTTCAAACTCATCCCTTGCCGATGATAGAATTCCCCAAGGAGATGTGATTAGACTTCTCCCCGCAATACTGGTACCAAACGGAGACTTTCCAACACTTCCTGCTTTCAGAAGGAAGAAATCATTATCAAAAGATCTTGCGATAAATATGGAATTCCTTGCCTCCTTTGTGGGGTCTTCTTCCTTTAAGAAAGATACTACCGGGTTGAAGACTATATCAGCACCTTTCAGTCCGAGTATCCTCCCTGCTTCGGGATACAGCACATCGGCACAGACAAGAACACCTACATTAAACTTACCAGCCCCGAAAACTTTAAACTCGCTGCCATGCTTGAGACCGAACCTCTCTTCCCCTTTTGTAATGTGAACTTTTGTATGTTTGCCGATAAGATCTCCGCGATCGAAGATATAGCATGTATTGTAGTAACCATCTTCTCTGAGCTCGATTGTGTTTCCTGCCAAGAGGATTTCATGAGTCATGGAAGCATCCTTCAAAAATTCAATAGTCCGCGGGTAAACCTTCGCTTGAGTGCTTTTTGATGGAACCGTTACACCGGGAGTCGAGAAGTACTCAGGCAGGCAGGCCACCTCTGCACCCCTGTTAGCAGCATCAGCAATCAATCTAGCAGCCTCATCTATGTTCTCATCAAGGGATCGTCCAACCCTCATCTGAATCGAAGCAGCGACTATCTCTGACATTTAAGAACCGGCTTTATCAATCAAACATCCAAAATTAACTCCTGACCATTTCGCAGTATATGCACAGTATCACCGAGTACGTAACCGACCTCTTCGGCAAGCTCTGAATATGCGCTTATCATCTTGAGATTTCCATGGGCGGGTATGACGTGCTCCGGGTTAATTATTTTAAGCAACTCCCAATGATCTTCCCTTGCAGCATGCCCGGTCACATGTACATTGTCATAAATTCTCGCACCTCTCATCTCCAGTTTGGTCTCCATAGAATACCTATTCGCCTCATTGAGTGGGCTTGGTATCTTGCTTGCAGAGAAGACTACCCTCTCTCCAACATCAATCTCGTAGGGTGTCGAATCGCTTGCGATTCTATTCAGAACAGCATTGGGCTCTCCCTGGTGGCCCGTGACGATTAACAGGTATTTATCCTTTCCCTCTTCCATTACTCGCTTGAGCATTTTATCTACTGATCTTCGGTTTCCACACATCTCAAATTTTTCGGGGAACTGGATGTACTTCCTCTTCTGGGCAGTCCTCAGGTACTCGGACATAGACCTCCCCATGAACACAGGTATCCTCCCCATCTTCTCTGCAGCCTCAATCAGAGATGAGATACGTGCAATATGCGAAGAGAATGTTGTAACAATAACACCGTCATCAGAGTTTTCACCACTCAAAAGCACATCCATAACCATATCCTTTGCAATCTTCTCAGAAGGTGCTTTTCCCCGAACATTAACCCGTGTACTCTCCACGATCATGCATAAAACACCCTCCTTACCGAGGCTTCTGAGACGCGAAATGTCTGGTGAATCCCCAACTACCGGCGTCCTATCGAACTTGAAATCGTTTGCATAAACAATTGTCCCGCAAGGTGTGTGTAAAATTGGAAAAACAGCATCAGGAATACTGTGCTGTACTCGAACGAACTCCAGGCTGATCTCATCTGTTATATCTATGGTCTCTCCGGATTCAAGCGGTTTTATTGGGTTATCCACACCAAATCTCCTCTCCTTCTTGATCTGGTGGCTAATGAGATCAGTAGTGAATGGTGTGGCAATTATCGGCGCGTCATACCTGTGTGCAAGCTTTGGGATAGCACCAATATGATCGAGATGACCATGGCTACAGACTATGGCGCGAACAGTACCATCGACATTCTGCATTATGGTATCATCAGGTATTGTACCCATCTTTATAAGATCAAGCGAGTGCATCTTCTCAGTCTCTACGTCTTCGTAGATCTGCACTCTGTCAAGCATCAGACCCATGTCAAGTATTATGACATCCGATCCAACACGCAGTGAAGTCATATTTCTACCGACTTCGTTGTAACCTCCCACGGCTATTATCCCCATTTCACTCATATAATCTTCATCCTCCCTCTTTGTACAATCATCTCCCTTGTCTTACCAAGAAGTACAATTTGGGCCTTTTTCAGTTCCTCAACGTTGATGGAACCGCTTAAAAACATAGCTACTTTCAACTCTTCTCTCATCCTTTCCAGTACTTCGATAACTTCATGAGGGCCATTCAAAGCGGGTTTTGTGAAAGGGAGTGCTGCACTGCATAAGTCGGCACCAAGGGCAATTGATTTTGCCATATCAAGCCCCGTCCTTATCCCACCGCTAGCTATTATCGGTATACCGACAGAAGCACACTCAGCGATACAAACAGGTGTTGGTAGTCCCCAGTCCCAGAAGAGTTTTCCCATATCTTCAAGTAACTTATCACCTTCGGCTATCGCTCTGTACACCTCGACCCCCGCCCAACTGGTCCCACCAACTCCGCCAACATCAATAGCAGAGACTCCCGCCTTGGCTAGGTCCTCTGCAACAGAGTATGATATTCCGGCACCAGTCTCCTTCACGATAACAGGCACTTTAATCGAAGAAGAGAGCTCCTTTATGGACTTAATAACGCCTCTTCCATTGGCTTCACCTTCCGGTTGGATCGCCTCCTGTAGGAAGTTAAGATGTATTGCAATTGCATTTGCATCAATCATCTCTACCGCTTTTTCAACACCTTCCACACCATATTCCTTCAATTGGGCTGCGCCGATATTCCCATAGATAAATATGTCAGGGGCATTATTTCTCATTACTCTGAAGGAATCTTCCTGCTCGGGATCCTCAAGAGCGGCCCTCTGTGAGCCGACACCTATACCTATCTGTAGTTCTTCAGCAGCCTTTGCAAGCGATTCGTTCACTTTCATTGTCCCAGGGTGGCCGCCTGTCATCGAGGCTATCATGAAAGGCATCTGAAATCGTCTTCCAAAAAAGGATATGCTGAGATCGATATCTCTTTTATCTATCTCGGGGGCAGCCTTATGAACGATTTTAATGTTCTGAAAATCAGAAGTATTTGACTCCACGGTCTCACGTGTACATATTTTTAGGTGATCAAGTTTTCTTGTAGCTGTTTTATTCATTTTTCCCCGTATCAATATCGAGTTGTCGGATCAACTATTCGATACTGGACTGAATAAATTATGCTCTTTATGACTATTATAAACTATCGCTTTTTTCGAATATTTTAAATATCTTTAGTTGCGAGTTCTGTAGGATTAAAGATGTACGTTAGCTTTGAATCCGCTAAAGCTTCTGCAATGATAATCCTTTTAGGTGTAGTTTTCTTGATGTCATTTCACTTAATAAAGAAGAGAATCAAAGACTTCAGAATCGCTGCGTTACCCGCAATTTTTTTCAGTTTTTTAAGCGTCCTCGCCTTTTACGACTTCAGTATATTCAGATATATCGAGGAGACCGAGTTACTCCTTGCCACATTAAGGATTAATGAAAGTTTGGGGGAATTTGCCCTTGGAGTAGTCTTTGTAGTTGTTGGTTTCCTATCAGCTTATCTCCTCTCAACCAGATTGGAACAGCAGGAGTACAGATCCCTTTTTCATCTGGTTCCCGGGCTCCTTTTGATCTATTTTACATTCATAAATCCCGACATCTCGTTGATATTCCTCGGAATCTGTCTAACGGTATTCTTTGTTGGAGAGTACTTCAGACAGTCAGATGATGAAAATATTCTTTCTGAGATCGCAAAGATGATGATGAATGCGGCACTGAGAGGAAATGAGGTTGAAGGTTATGTGGCAACCCTCTTTTTCCTGATAGGTGCCATCATAGTGGTTCTCTTTCTACCTTCGGAATTTGCTATCGGGTCTATTCTTGTAGCCACAGTTGGAGATCCAAGTGCGGTCCTAATCGGAAGAAGTTACGGGAGACACAAATGGAACCACAACCCAGCGAAGAGTTTGGAAGGCTCTGGAGCAATGTTTCTTGTAAGTGCACTTGCGCTTATTGCTACCGGTTTTTTCCCGATCATGGTTGCTCTTGTCGTATCGCTTTGTGCAACGTTATTCGAATCTCTGCCTATCAAGGTCAGTGACAACCTGATAATTCCACTGATATGCGGAATGGTTTTAAAGAGTATTGGAGGGTGGTAAATGGAAGAATTCCTATTAGAGTATGGCCAGTATATTGCTATTTTAGTATTTGCCTTGATAGCCTATACGGCTCGGATGCTGGATTTTACCGGTAGCTTTGTTGCTATATTCTTCGGTTCACTCATCCTGTACTCGTCAGGTGAATATTATTTACTTTTACTCATTTCATTTCTTGTTATCGGATCTCTATTTACCAGATTCAAGTACGATTACAAGAAGAGCATAGGTGTCAGTGAACCCGGAGATGGGAGGCGATCGATGGGACCGGTGATCGCAAATGGGATTATTCCTACCTTCATGGCTGTTCTCGGAAATCCGTACATTCTGGTAGGCGCGCTCTCGGCCGCACTTGCAGATACGATGGCAACCGAGATAGGTGTTCTCAATGATAAACCAATTTTAATAACGACTGGTGAAAGGGTTAAAGCAGGGTCAAGGGGAGCAATATCACCTCTTGGTGAGTTGGCGGCAATTATGGGTGCATTGATAATAGCGATTCTTGCAACTGTTCTTATAGACGGATCTGGTATCGAGATCGTAATAATAGCATTGATAAGCGGACTTGCCGGTTGTAACTTGGATAGTCTGTTGGGTGCATCGATGGACTTTCTCTCAAAGGAGGAGATCAATCTACTGGGCACACTTACAGGTGCGGCTGTCAGTTCAGGAATATCACTGGCAATGTCACTTCCTGTTTGATGCTTTCAGTAACATCCACCCATAGATGAAGTGATCTGTACACCTCATCCACATCCTGGATGTACAACAGAAACTCGAGCTTCTGATCCTCACCCGTCTCATTCAGACTGAATTCAAATGGTTCTTCCCATGTCTCATTGTGCATCAAGTAAATTGACTCCTCCCCTACTACAGTCTCGTTGATCTTGACTTTGAGCGAGTATGTTCTATTAGAGTATTCATGATTCACCACGCCTATAATCACGCCTGCAACTTCTCCGGCCATGACCTCGGTAGGATATTCACTAGCAGTCCCATTCATACCAAGGATATAAAATTCGGTGAACTTCTCCCCCTCTTTTGGGGTCACAATAACATAAACAGTCATACCGATAGCGACAATTATGGAAATTATAAGAATGACAGTGAGTATCTTGTCGATCCTTGAACCAGGGATCTTGGGCATTTTAATAGAGTCTAATGGTGCATCTCCTTTTTCGGAGATGCTCAAATCAATCTTTGAAGCACGAAGTCTTCTGAACTGAAGGAATAGTATGGTTAATATCGTAAATCCTGATAAAGCCAAAACGATTGGCGGATAAATCAACAGAATCGATGTTAATTGTTCCAGTATACGAAATAATACAACCGTTACGATTCCCATAACAAGGCTAATAAAGATCCTCCAGACCAGATCCCACTGGTAATTTTTCCGGGCAATGGCGCCGATCAGGATATATTCAAGGGTGGATATCACAAAGAATAGCATCAAAGAGAGAGCAGCTCTGGAGCCAGACACTAAAGAAGATGTTTCTAAGGAGATTATAAATATACTAAAAACAATCACGAGCACGATATCCATAAAAGTTTGGACATTGTCTCTGGGCATAGTAGCCAATATGCGTACTATATGATACTTTTTTTGATTGCAGGCCCCTTACAAACTAAAGGTTTATGACATAGGCAGTCCAAATCAGCAGACAATAAATGAAGAGGACAGAGCAGAAAGCTTTATGGAGTTTTGGTATCGATAAAGTTTGCGAACCAGTACCCGCCAAATTTACATCAGAGCCCGAACCTGAAGAAACCATTCAGCCTCAAGCACACGTTTTCACGGTCCAAGAACTTACAAAATACATAAAAAAACGACTGGAAGGAGACTCCGAGCTCAGCAATCTATGGGTCAAGGGAGAGATCTCCAACTTCAAACATCACAGCTCCGGGCACATGTACTTCACATTAAAGGACAAAAATTCGCAGATCCGCTCCGTCATGTTCCGAGAGAATACACCTCTAAAATTCACACCGGAAGATGGGATGGACGTCCTTGCGAGAGGTAACATCGGTGTATACGAAAAGCGGGGTGATTATCAGTTGTATGTCCTTGAGATTCAACCTGAAGGGATAGGTGCCCTACACGTCGCTTTCGAGCAGCTTAAGAAGAAGCTTAAGGAGGAAGGGTTATTTGACGAGGGACACAAGAAGTCCCTTCCCGTCATTCCAAGGAAGATCGGGATCGTGACATCTCCTACAGGTGCTGCTATCAGGGATATCATAAATGTGAGCAGGCGTAGGTTTCCGAACGTACACATAATTGTTGCACCGGTGAGGGTCCAGGGAGAGATGGCAAAGGACGAGATCGTGAGAGCAATCGAGGTGATGAATACTCAAGATATAGATCTTATGATTGTGGGACGGGGCGGAGGTTCTCTCGAGGAGCTTTGGGCTTTCAACGAGGAGATCGTAGCGAGGGCGATATATTCTTCCAAGGTACCGATAATCTCAGGAGTTGGACATGAGACAGACTTTACGATAGCCGATTTTGTTGCTGATAAAAGGGCACCAACTCCTTCTGCTGCTGCCGAGATAGCGCTTCCTGAGAAGAAGGAACTGATAAGAAACATTCAAACCATGAGGCATAGACTTGATCAGAGCATCTCAAAGAGGTTGGATCTTGAGAGAAAGCACCTTCAAAATATCATCCAGAGTGTTATATTCAGAAAACCGAAGAGCAGGATCGATCAGCACAGGCAACATATGGATGATTTAATCAAACAGTTGAATCAGGCCGCGACAAATCTGATAAAATCACAAGCTAAAGACCTTGATGGACTTATAGGCAAACTTGACACCTTAAGTCCGCTCTCTATACTATCCAGGGGGTACTCGGTAAGCCTCAAAATGCCTGATAAAAAGATAGTGAAGAAGATAGCGGAAGTAGGTAAGGGAGATTTGATGAGGGTTATCGTTACAGATGGGGAGATCTTCTGTGAAGTGAATGAGACAAAGAAGGTTAGAAGAGATATCAAAGATGAACTCTCAGATTCAGACAAATGAGGTTGTATCTGTTGCAACATAAGACCATTCTAAGGAGGTTTCTCTAAATATTAGCCCCATATTGCCATTATCCCCCTAGCCTCCTAATAAGCATACAGATTTCCGTAAGGCCTACTCGATTTTGGTGTAAGTTTCACGAACTCTTCACTCATCACTTCATTCAGATCCATGCTTACATCGCTACAGAACTCTTCAAGATAACTT
>JAXHUQ010000110.1:0-5099 GCA_034189535.1 Halobacteriota archaeon
ATCGGACTTGACAAGAACAAGCTCGGCTTTGAATCTCATGTAATACCGGTTGATCCGATACTATGACACATATAGCAAAGATTGCGGCCGTGACAAAAGTAGCCGACGTTTCCAAAGAACTCATCTCTTTTGTTGAGTTCAAAGCCGAGAGAGAAGGTAGGAAACTGACAGGCGATGAGTCCGTAATAATACTACACGTGGATGGTACCCAGAGCTACCATCCTATCTTTTTACCTGCAAAGATTGAAGATATTGAAGAAGAGCTAAAAAAAGTGGATGTAACCCTCAACGCAGATTCGAAGAAGAGTATACTGGAACTGTTATGAGCTTCAATTGGCATATTGCGGATCTATCTCAAGTGCACGGTCATAGCATTCCATAGCTTCTTCTCTTTTTCCAAGATATTTTAAGGCAAGACTTTTGTTTATCCATGCTCCAGGCAGTTTAGGTTCTATTTTAAGGGCCTTATCATAACACTTGACAGCCTCTTCTACTTTACCTATTCCGGCAAGCATACTTCCTTTGTTTATCCATGCATGGACGAAGTCAGGATCGATCTCAAGTGCTTTATCATAACATTTGATCGCCTCCTTCACCTTACCAAGTTCCCCTAGTACGCTGCCCTTGGCTATCCAGACGGCCATAAAGTTCGGATTCCTTTTGAGTACACGATCATAGCACTCAAGAGCCTCTTTTCTCATCCCAAGGATCTTCAGAACTATCCCCTTGTTTACCCAACCACCTTCAAGTTGAGGTTCAATCTTAAGCGCCTGATCAAAACACCTGACGGCCTCTGTGGGCATTCCTATCCCGGCGAGAATGCTACCCTTGTTTATCCATGCAAAGACGAAGTTAGGATCGATCTCAAGTGCACGATCATAACATCCCATTGCGTCACTTGGTCTTTCAAGTTCCTCAAGAATGCTGCCTTTGGCCATCCATACTTCAACACGCTCTGGATCCACCTCAAGTGCTTTATCATAACACTCTGTAGCTTCTTTAAGTTCACCCATTGATCTTAGAGCACTCCCTTTTGCAACTAATGCGGCTGCATGTTTGGGGTTAATCCTGAGCACATTTTCATGGCATTTAATTGCATCATCCGATCGTCCCAACTCAACCAAGATGCTGCCTTTGGCTATCCATACGCCCACCCTATGAGGATCAATATAGAGGGCTCTGTCATAACATTTAATCGCCTCATCGTACCGTTTCAGATCGGTCAAAATGTTACCTTTACATACCCACGCCAGGATATACTTTCGATCTATACCAAGTGCCCGATCGTAACACCTTATGGCCTCGTCAAACCTACCCATCCGCTTAAGTAAGTTTCCTTTTGATATCCATAGAGCAATAAAATCAGGATCTCTCTCAAGCTCCCTATTATAATCCTTCAATGCCTTCTTATCTGCTTTCAAGGACTCTTGTCTCCCTCCAAACTGAGTTATCCTCATGGGCACTATATCAACCGACCACTTAAACCTTTAATATGATCTCACTATTCCTGTATATAGCTCTTTTCCATCACTTACAATCTCTTAATTTACTAAACCATAAAATTCAAAGCTGTCCTCATCGCTCATTCAGCCCATAAGCTTTAATAAGAGTGCCTTTTGTGCATGAAGTCTATTCTCGGCCTGATCGAAGATTGCAGAATTCGGACCCTCCATAACCTCTGACGTTATCTCCTCCCCTCTGTGGGCTGGAAGACAATGTAAAACGATAACATCCGAATTAGCCTCATCAACCAGATCACTATTGATCTGGAAAGGTGTCAAGGTTTTTATCCTCTCATCCCTCTCATCTTCGTCACCCATCGAGACCCAGACGTCAGTATATAGTACATCCGCACCGTGGGCGGCTTCGATTGGATCATTGACGATGTTGACAGTGCAATCTAGCCCTCTTGCTTCCAAGACAATATTCTGGTTTGGTTCATAACCCTTTGGGCATGCAACGGTTGCCTGCATACCGGTAAGAGCACAGGCAAGCAACATAGAATTGCATACATTGTTTCCATCCCCAATCCAGGCAAACTTGAGCCCTGCAAACTGACCAAAGCGCTCCCTTATAGTCATCAGATCGGCAAGAGATTGACATGGATGCTCTAAGTCCGATAGGGCATTTATTACCGGAACAGATGAGTACTGAGCAAGCTTACGGACCGTCTCATGACTGTTAGCCCTAATCATTATCCCTTGAAGATAGCTTGAAAGGACCCGTGCGGTATCCTCGATCGTCTCACCGCGTCCAAGTTGAAGGTCTCTACTGTTGAGGTATAGCGAATGCCCACCAAGATCGGTCATTGCAACCTCGAATGAGACCCTTGTTCTGGTGGATGATTTCTCAAATATCATCCCCAAACTCTTACTCTCAAGAGGTCTGATTACCTTGCCCCTCCTGCGCTTCTCCTTTAAATCAAGCGCCGAATCAAGTAGGCTGGAAACATGTTCCGTAGAAAGATCGGTCATTGACGTGAAATTCATAGGGAAGAGAGATATACTCATTTGATCTTATTTTTTATGGTTGTGATCACTCCTTCACATCTTCTCTTCGGGTCTAGCTGTGGTCAGTTTGACATGCTTCACACCCTTGAGTGCTGTTATCCTTTCTCTAATATCTCTAACATGCTCCGCGTCCGCTTTTATCAGTATCACTTCGAGGCAGTTGTCCTCGTCCAGGTGCACGTGAAGTGTGGAGACTACCATTCCGACAAACTCGTGTTCGAGATCCATAAGGGCATCAGATACCCCTTTCTGGTTATGGTCATACATCAGTGTTATAACCCCGATCCTGTCACCATGGAGTTCACTGATCCATTCATAATCTGTTATGTAATCTCTTATGGCATCCCTTATCCCCTCTGAACGAGATGAATAGCCTCTCTTTTCCAGTATGCTATCAAACTTAATAAGGAGATTTGACGGTAGTGAGACGCCTATTCTCTCGATTTGACCCTCGACCATGTCTGTAGTTATATCCGATGAGTATAAAAAGTATTGTATATGAATGAAAAGTTATATGTATCGTAATACTAATTCTTAATTAAGTAATACTAAATATTACGAATACTAATAAAAGACTTAATATGAGATAATTGGAGTGATAAGATGAACAATAGAAAGATAATCTTCATGTTGGTTCTGGGATTACTTCTCTTTGGCACAGCGGGAACTGCAAGTGCACATTTCACTATGTTATTCCCAGGAGATAGCATGGATGTTGATGCATTAGATTATATTGCAAAAGAAGGGGAAACCAAGACAATTATGATAATATGGGGTCACCCGTGTGAACATGTCCTTTTTGATTGTCCGGTTGTGCCGGAAGTCTATCTCAGAGACCCGGATGGAATCATCACGGCATTGGATCCCACTGAGATCAGTGTAGAAGGTGTAAAGGCGTACGAAGTCTCTTTCTTGGTAGATGGGAGAGGGGACTACATAGTCCACGCAAGATTGAATGTCTCCGAGCATGAACTGATAGACAACACAAAAGCAGTCATCCACTGCGGAGAAGAAGAATGGAATGGGTGGGACGTTATTCTTGGCGAGATGGTTGAGGTGGTCCCATATACAAGGCCGTACGGGCTTGAGGAGGGATTCACCTTCACCGGTAATGCAATGGCAGATGGTACACCGCTTACAGGTGCAACTGTCGAGGTAGAAAAGTACTATAATAAATCGGATGGAGATGAGATCGTTGAGGCTGCCGAGCGTATCTTTTCAGATGACCCTCCGATGATGTTTACAAGAGTTGTAAATACAGATGCAGACGGAGATTTCGCATTCACTTTAGATGAAGACGGAATATGGTTTGTTGGTGCTTACGACGATAGCGAAGGTTTTGAGAAGAGGGGAGTGATGATTGTTCCGGTAGTTGATACTTTCCCTGCCGTAGATGCCACTGTGACGGATGAGGCTGAAGATTCACCTTCGCAAGCACTTGTTTACGTTGCAGTACTCCTTTCGATAATCTCGCTTATAATCGGAGTTTTTACTATACTGCGAAGAGAAAATAGATAAGATGGTACACATATCTGATGGGATCCTGTCAACCGAGATATGGTTAAGTGGCTATGTAATCACCGTAGTTCTACTTGCCCTAATCTTAAGGAGGATGAAGAGTGAAGACGTCCCCAAGCTATCGGTGATCACAGCGGGTGTATTTGTTGCATCGCTAATTCACATCCCTGTAGGTCCCACAAGCGCCCATTTTATACTCAATGGGCTGGCCGGCGTAACACTTGGAGTACTCTCTTTTCCCTCTATCTTCATCGCCGTACTCCTTCAGACACTCCTCTTTCAGCATGGGGGGATCACCACAATCGGGATTAACACACTCAACATTGGCATTCCGGCGCTCATCGCATACTCTATATTCAGACTGGGATGTAAAGGTAAGATGAGTGGGAGGGCAGGAGTCATCGGAGGGATTGCAGGGGGCATCGCCGTTCTTATCTCAGTGCTTTTGGTATCACTGGAACTTGTTACGACCGGAGAGGCATTTGAGACTATAGCAGTACTCCTTGCATCCGCTCACATACCCATCATAATCATTGAAGCGATAGCAACAGGTACAGTGGTTGCATTCTTCCTTCGGGTCAAACCGGAGATACTGAGCATTGGTGGAGAGGTGAAGAAATGAAGAAGTTACTTCTGATCGCAATGATTTTTGTGATGCTTATTGGAGCGGGGGTTGCCGATGCCCATAGACTGATAATAGTCCATCGGATAAATGAGATCGAGATAGAAGCATATTTTGGCGGAGGATCGGCTTGTAGTGATGCCAAAGTCAGCATTTACACAATAAAAGACGGTGTAGAAGAGCCATATCTGAATGGTACGGCCGATGTAGAAGGTAAGTTCACCTTCCCACCAAAGGTAGGTTATCAAGAGTACAGAGTCGTTGTTGATTCGGTCCATCTACCCGGTCATCGTGGAGACGAGGTAATAAATATCGGAGTCCCTGCTGCAAGAGCAAATGAAGATTCCGATGGCCTATCGCAAGATTTTCTGATGGTCATTTCCGGTCTGGGTTATATTGTTGGAATAGCAGGAATTGCTATTTGGTATAATGCCAGAAAGAGGGAGAAT
>JAXHUQ010000111.1:0-5098 GCA_034189535.1 Halobacteriota archaeon
CGGAGATTATCATATCCTTCTTTCTCCCTTTTATGTATACATACCCCTGTGGGTCCATTGTGGCAAACTCACCTTCGTCAAAGTACCACATGTCACCGATCTTCCTTGCCTTATCAGACATTCTATCAGTGGTTCCCGAATAAGTGGTGAACATTCCAAGACCGACTCCCCACAATTCTCCTATCTCTCCCGGTTTCACCTTGTTTCCCCACTCATCGAGTATCAAGATGTTCCCTGTCGATCTTCCGCAGGATTCATATCTCAACTCGTTCTCTAAGTAGTCATCAGGCCCCAGAAATACACCGGTAATATTGTCTGAAGATAGGTACCACTCATGGTAAACGGGCTTACCGAACCACTCATTGATCTCCCTTTTGGTCTTCGGTGGGCAGTATGCAGCCCCACAGATGAGAGAGTCAAGTGAACTGAGATCGTATTTATTCTTCACCTCTTCCGAGAGTGCAAGCAACCTGTGAAGTAGTATCGGCGGGGTATAAGCATAGGCAACCTTCTCCTCTTCTATAAGTCTTAAGAACGCTTCTCCGTCAAATTTTCTCATCATCACAGTCTTCCCACCACCAAAGATCGAGAAGCCCCATTGAATGATGGCTCCAGGGTGGTACGCAGGGGCACTCAAGAGTAGAACATTATCGTGTTTGTGGTATTCAAGTTCCCTGAAACCTGGTAGCATTGACATTATTGAAGGAAGACCATCCATCAAACTCTCAGGAACCGCCGGATTCTCTTCTCTCATATCATCAAGTGAGACTGCCTCCGGGCGAAGTATTGCATCTACCATCTTGTAGTAGTTGTTTCCTTTAGGAACTCCCGTGGTTCCTGCTGTAAACATCTGGATGCCTATTCTACTGACTGTGTTTACCGGAACCGTTTTCGGGTAACATTTGATCAACTCTTCATAAAGCATCATCCCGTCAGATGCCTCATCACCGACCACAATTACATTTCTAATACCTAGTTCATCTCCAATCTCTTTAAAATTGTCAAGAAATTCCTGGTCAATAATGATATCAGTGGTATTCTGCCCCGCGAGTATCTTCTTCAACTCTTCGCCTTTCGAGTGCCAGTTCACAAAAGGTACGATGCATCCGAGCATGCTGGCGCCAAATAGCGATTCAATGATCTCGTTTCCGTTGTAGAGCAGCACGGATACCACATCGTTATTTCTAACTCCGTGATCGTACAGGGCGTTTGATAGCTGATAGACACGTTCTTTGATCTCTTTCCATGTGAATCTCTTTCCACTAGGATGGCAGACGATGGCCTCGTCATCCTCATCTGCCATACATGTCAAGATAAATGAAGTTATGTCCATATTTATCACGTATAAAGTTGTATTATAACTATTTAACATTAACTTATTCGATACATTCTGTTTTTATGGGGCGTGAGGTTTTTTAAATTCCACTTTTCTAAATCATTTATAAATGGAGTAATTGGATATGTTTTTCAGAACCGACTAGGTCTATCTTCTGGCATAAAGGTAAAGTATTTATATCTTATGGATTAAAGTGCTATACTAAGATATATAAAAACTGCCAAATTATTATCAGTCTATTACCATAGGTTGGAATTTTAAAAACTTAAATGGAGTCTGAAGCTATGAATATAAAGGTAGATGAACTCGATCTAAAGATAATCAAAACCATGCTTGGGGGAGGTGGTGTTGGTGCAAAGATGACCGAACTTGCAACAGAGCTATCAGAATCCAGAAGCACCATAAACCTCCGAGTATCAAAACTTCAAGAGAAAGGGATCATTTTAGGATATAAACCCAATATAGGCTGGGAAAAATTGGGTTACGAGTTACTGGCATATGTTGGTACGGTATGTCCGGATGAGTTCATAGGGGATCTTGTAGATCTTCTCAAGGATGAAGAGACGGTCGATGAGATGTGGGAGATCATGACCGGTACATTCGACCTTCTGATAAAATGCAGGTTCAAAGACTATTCTGAGATAACAAAACTTCACGATCTCATAATGAGCGTGAGCGGTATAAGGGAAGTTGACATTTGGCTCCTTGGTCCTTGTCATAAATGCGGATAATATTTAATTAATTTAGATCTTTAATAAATTCTCTGAGAACCACTGTTGCATAACTGCCTTTAGGCAAACTGAACATCAGATCAACCTTATATTTTTCATTATTTATCTCGTCGGGTTCTAATGTGTATTTTATATCTGTGAATAGGCTTATTTCACGTCTCAGACCTTTTGAACTGAAATCAGGGGCAGCATCAATTCTAAAATATTCAGGCTTTATACTCAAATCTTCAAGCACCTCTCTTTCAACATCTCCCTCAACACCATCGGTTATTTCTGTCTGATAACCCACAATCGGAGCAGTCACAAACGCCCTTTTTCTTCTGATAAGGTTATTTATCCCGTCCAAATTGTCTGAGGTCACTTTCTGCATTTTGCGCACGTCGGGAAAGCCCATATCGTTTTTGAAACAGACAACATCCCCCGCAACTGCTTTATTTATCGGAATGCCCTTTCTTATTCTTGAGGTGAGGATCTTGTTGAATATCACTGATTGGAGTGCGTGAACAAAGATATTCCTAAGATTTTTCGGTAGAACCCCAAAAGAACCCTTAAAATCCCCGGGATTTGCAATCAGGTAATCCAGCATGGCACGCTCATATCTCAAAAAGAGAGGCATCTTCTTGAGCCCCTCCTTAAGCTCACCCGTCTCCCAGATATACTCTCTTGCACTCCTTGCTTCTTGTGATTCCCCTGGAAACGGTTTTGCAATATAGGTCATCGCTGCCTTCTCGAAGTCACCTCTTCTTACTATTGCATCTCCGACAAGATGTGTTACCGGTCGATTTGTGCCGAACCTCTGGGGTCCAAAGAAGTTACCAATCGACTTCTCAATTATCGCATCACAGGTCTGAGACATACGTTCTTTCAGTTCGGAAATCTCCAGATCAATATCTCTTATCGTTATCTGAAACTCATTTCCGTATAGGTCTCCCAAAACGATCGGTCTATTTGAGCGACCGATCACTTCAAGTTTCACACCTTTCAGATTAATCCTCTCTATCTCTTCCTCACTTATGTCACTGATGCTGATCTTCTGTTTGGTGATTGCCCGCTTGTCTTTGGTACCGGCGAGACCAATTCTCTTCTGGCTTATCCTGAGTATCCTTGAAATATCCCTTATAAGGTGATGGTTGTCCCAATCATCCTTCACAAGTTCAAGTATCAGGTATCTGCCTGTTTCTCCTTCTTCTCTATTTGTGATCTCGCTGACCCTGAAATCCTCTGTTTTCTGGCGGATTATACCACCCATACCACTTGTCGTGGTCGTATAAATGCCTATTCCGACATCGTTTTCTAGAGGGGATATTTCATTCATAGATCAAATCAAGACGGACGTGACGGGATTCGAACCCGCGATTTGCAGCTTAGGAGGCTGCCGCCGTATCCACTAGGCCACACGCCCAGAGGTATAATACCTGCTACCTGTATATATCGTTTCTCTTAATGAGCTACCACTTAGCATCTCACTAAGGGTGCCAAAATTCGCCCTTATCCCTTTAAACAAGTCTTGCAACAAGCTCTCCTCTATTTACTTTTAGGTTGGAAGCAACGGAGTTACACTTGGCTCTCAGAATATAAATTAACCGTCCCTTGAGCTCTTCTTCAAACTCCGAAATCGTCTCGTAATTTCCCATCCCTTTTGCAAGTATCAGGTATTCAGGGTTCCAAAAAAGATCTAAAAATTCTTCCGTAGACATTTCAGGGTTCACGCCGATGCAAGGACCGCTTGGCACCACTTTATGTTTAAATCCGGCTTCTATTAGATCTTTTACTGTGGCATCATTTATTATAGGTTCCGTCTTGGGGGCTGTCACCACCTCTTTTCCCATCTCTACTAGTCTCTCGATTGCAAAGATATCAAATATATCCTCCCCACAGTTGTCAAGAATATAGAGGATTTTATCCTGTCCATCGATACGTGATCTGATCTTATCGATATCTCCAACCAGCCGCTCCCTCAGCGTCTCTTCAAATACCTCTCCAAATGTCTCGTGATCAAATGAATGACCCCTCACACCGTACTCCATCGAATTGGCTGTTGCCATAATCCTGATCAAAGCTTCCAGTTTGTCAGAGGAGTTGTTGTAAAAATTTTCAGCAATGGGCAAGAGTTCTTCTGCCGCCTTATTACTCTTCTTCTTAAGCTCTTCATACGGGTCGTCGCTTCCGCTATACTTCTTTATGATATTCTCCCTTTCCGTACCGATGACTGCAGGAACACTATCTATTGAAAAGTTTTTGGAAGCATAATCAAGAAGCTCTTTTAAGGCTTCAAACTTCCTCGATTCATCATTGATAACCAGATCACACATATAAGTCCCTCTCTCAAATAGACATGACAAACACTCGGTTTTGACTTTCATATGTTGCAGTTGTTTACTCAACTATTTATACCATTTGATCCCTAGATAGTAGGTGCCTATGAAAAATATTATCAGAGTGGTCGTTGCTCTTTTAATCCTTTCATCACTTATCGCAGCCGGGCTGTATCAGGTAAAGATTCAGGTGAATCCCTGGCTCGAACCAGTTGTAACTGAAGGGGAACTGCGAGCCACCGAGTGGATAACGGATAACACGCCGGAGGATGCAAAATTTGCTGCAGGAATATTCGGTGGTGAGGTTATAATGGGAATGACAACAAGAGTTCCTCTTGTGGGGGGTGATTGGGCAAACGCACCGGACCCAACAAAGAATATGCATGATGTCCAGAGCATCTACACCACAAACTCTTCAAAAGACGCATATGCTCTATGTAAAGAGCATAACTGCACATACGTTTCTGTACCAACAGAGAGGCAGGTTCATGCAGGGTACGGTTGGGTCGAAATAGATCGTGGTAAATTTGAGGATGAAGATTACTTCAAACTTGTCTATGAAAATTCCGATGTCATGATATACGAGGTGATCTGATGCAGGGCCAGGATAAAAAGTTGTCAGATCTCATTAACGATAGGCATATTCACTTGCTTGTGATCATAACTATGACGGTTCTGTATAGGATGAAGACGCTTACCGGATTCATCATACCTAC
>JAXHUQ010000112.1:0-5049 GCA_034189535.1 Halobacteriota archaeon
AATAGATGACCAGTGCAGTGTGGTTGACTACAAGGATGATGAAGTGCACTTTGAGATATTTTTATTTGAGAAGAGTGAGCCTACTTTCGGATTTAACCATGTATGCATCAGTGTCTCTGACCGGGAAGGCTTTATTGATAGGTGCGTTGAGATGGGCATTGAGTTTACGAAGCTACCCAAAGGAGATGACGACATCTTCCTTTTTGTTAAGGATCTTGACGGTAACATCTTTGAGGTAAAGGAGAAAGTCGGGAGTGGGTGATTTTGTAGTCCCTTGCCGATCAGAAGATGAATGCAATATGGTTACTCGGTAATGGGATGCGGAGGGTTTGTTAGGGGCGGTTTAATCCTCGCCAATATCGATAAGGATGGGCAGCTTTTCTCTAAGGTTTATGTCCTGTAATACTTTTGGACAGGCTGAAATGATTGCTGCTTTGCCCCCTGGATAATATGATGTGCTATTTTCCTTTAAAAGGTGTCTCTAAGGCAGGTTTCTTACTAATGCCTTGGAGATCATCAACCAATTCCAGAGTTTTATTTATGAATACCTCTTCATTTGATTCCGTCCCTCTGAAATCTATATACCTTTTGGATTTTAAAAAAGTTGGGATCATTTCTGGAGTCCCTTCGTCAAGAAGAACGGCTATCACCCTCATTGATCCTTCTTTGATCTGTTTAGTGATTGCTGATTCATATTCTACTCGCATCCATTTAGAATCTGGAAATTCTTTAGAGATTAAAAGCAGTAGCACATTAGATTTCAAAACCCCGTTCTCTATTTCTTCTATTATTGAGTCATTGAGTCCCCGAACGGAATCTCCCATTCATCAAACCAAGTATTCATCCCTTTAGCTATCAAAATTCGGGAAAGTTTCTCTGCGAAGTCGCGTCGGATCTTGCTATGACAGATAAAAGGACTTACAGGTTTAAAGTCTGCTTCGACAGTCATAGTTTGTCTCTTACTAATGGCAATTTTTTGAGGTGTAATACCCATTTCTTTAAGTCTATGAATTCCTTTTCTAAATAATAAGCGCTTAAACTCACGAATGTCGAGGATCACATAATAAGCTCCACCATTAGAATACCATTTTATACGATCTATCGCTCTTACTGCTCCTAATTCTTCAACTATGAATCGTAGCTTTTCAAAATCTGCCCTGAGATCCCTCCACTCGCCTGTTCCTATTCGATAATCTTCACCTTTCTCCTTGTTTTCCACTTTTTTAAGTAAAAATGCATAGACCCTAAACCATTCAATGTCATCCAGTGTTATATCGACCACTTCGGTCCCTTCTTGTAGAACTTTAGATAGATATTCGTTGAACTCTGCTAAGTCTTCTGACTTGCACATTTCTTCGTCTAAGTTCTTATATAGCCCACTAGCCACCGATCCAAAGAATAAATACATCATCGACTTTGTCATCGGTGGCAGAGATGATGAGGCGCTTGAAGAACTCTTCAAGAAATTGGAGCGCTTCAGAGGAAAGGTTCTACTGGTGCTGGTTGATGGATATCATGGTTACGAGAAATTCATAAGAAAGTATCTCGGCTTAAAGAGCTGAAAGCCAATCACTGGCGTAATCAATAAAAGCAGGTTCTGTGTGAAATCCAGGAAGTTCTTTACATATGGGTTATTCGGCGTAAGTGGCAGGCTCGTAGATGAAGTGATCAAGGAATCGGAGATAGGAAAAGAGATAACTACCGCACTAATAGAGAATCTGAACTCTTTTATCAGGGATTCTATATGTTATCTTGTCCGCCGTACAAAAAGAGTTGCAAGGTCCTTGGAATGGATTAGATTGGGTTTAAGTGGTTTTTTATTCTTCCATAATCATATCAAAGCCCACTGGGCTTTGATTAGCCGGAAAAGTAAGAATTGGATACTCGAATCTGTGACACCTAGAATGGTATGTGGGATAACGAGTAGTCAATTGAATATATTGGATGCTTTGATGATTCCTACGTATCAACTCTAGATTACTGGGGTGCCCCTATTTCGAAAGATTAATGTATAAAGAAAAATAACCGAAGATGAGAAAATAAGATTGAACAAAACACTTCTAATATTGGTTTTAGTAGTTATCATATTATCAGTCTCATTAAGCGGATGTATTACTCAAAAAACGCAAGAGCAGATCATTAAAGCGAAACCTCCGATCCCGACTGATGAGAGTGGATTTGGGAAATACCTCCACTATCGTGGAGAGGAAGGGACCAAAGTCTTTTTAATATATTCTTACGCGAGATACGGTGTTTATTATAGAGATATAGATCTTCCGTCTTCTTCTGCCAAAAAAGGAGATCCTTGTGTTGTGATCAATGGAACAATCAGAAATGACTATGATAGAGATTATTATATATCTCTTTCAGCAGACATCTTTAATTCGAGAGGTGAAGAAGTTGGAACAGTTATCTCATACAATGCACCATTACCAGGTTTTACAGTGGTGCATGTTAAAAGCGGTTATACAGCACCTTATGAGATATATGTAAAGTATGATGGGGAAGAAGATATTATACGTTACGATATATTTGTTGAATATCAGCCAACTGAATCAGCACCAGCTTAAGGTGAAAATGATGGGAATGCCTAAAAAATTTGCACTATCACCTAACGGAGCGTCTTGCTCCGCTACGTTTCGCTAATAAATACCCCATGGATGCCCCTGAAATTTATTCGGTGGTGGCGTGGTCGGGGCTTTCTATCGAATTGATCAATTGTTTTAGTAAACATATTTAATGAAAGAGAGGAAATACTAAATCAGTGGTTGAAAATGACAGAGGCTAAAAAAGTTCATCTCCCTGTACTTGTGGAAAAAGACGAGGATGGTTTTTTTGTTGTCGAATGTCCCCTTCTACAGGGATGCTATACACAGGGCAAAACACTCGACGAGGCATTAAAAAACATACACGAAGTGATTGAGATGTGCCTTGAGGAGCAGAAGGAAGAGATTGTAGAACAGCTTGATACAATCCAAGAATTCAGTTATCACGTCGTATCGGTTGAGATATGAGCAAATTACCCGTTATTTCTGGAGAAAAAACAGTTAAATGTTTTGAAAAGCTTGGTTATGTGGTTGTTAGACAAAAGGGTAGCCATGTCCGTATGAGACATAAATCTGACAAAAAGAAAAAGCCGTTGACTATACCTAAACATAAAGTCCTTGGCAAAGGATTATTAAGAAAACTAATAAGAGACGCTGAAATAAGCGTTGAGGAGTTCTGTGAGTTGTTGTGATGATCCCAACCAACGGTCCCCGTGGATGCCACTTATTTTAATGAGGGGTGGCGAGGATGGGGCTTCTAAGTATAAATAGTGAAGTTGAATGAAATATGGCTAGATGTTGGACTTGTTCAACAAAACATGAGATGACCACTGGAGATGATTATATTTGCATGTCCTGTGAGGAAATATCAGATCAAATTCATTCTTTAGAGAAAACTGAACGGAATTAATCTCAAAAATTGATGATTTAATTTATGTTCAGAGAGAAGGATTTGATTCATTAGCAGGAGGTATTCACGAAATCGCATCTGCTATCGAATGGGGATTTGATGAGCTTAGCTGGGAGTTACAACAATAAACAGAAGTATTACGGGAAATAACAGAGATATTGAAGACGCCAAGCGAGACAAAAGCAAATGAATGGCGTCAAATGAGGGAAGAGCTGAGAATAAGGGGTGTTTATGACGAAGCTGTTAAATTCTTTTCAAAATCTATAGAGACAAACCCATTGGACTATCGGACGTATGTGGGATTAGGGGGGACATACCTACGTATGAAAATGTTTAGTGAGGCAAAGAAATATTTTGAAAAGAGTTTACCTTACGCTCCAGACAATTTTTTACAAAAGTTATTCTCTTCGCCTAATAGGACGAATCTATTATTGCAAAGAAGACTATATAAACGCCTTACAATCGCTGAAACAAGCAGTTGAACTTTCTCCAAGTTATACGGTGGCAATGTATGATTTGGCACAGTACCACGCAGTTAGAGGTGATACGAGGAATTCATTGCCTTTATTAACAACTGCTATAGAGAAAAATAGCTTTTATTTTTACCTTTCTGGAAAAGAAATAAATTTTAATCCTCTTAGAAGAGAAGTCATACAATTACAAGAAGAGATGAAAAAGAAGGCTAAAACGGATGCTTTAAGCGTAATTTCAAGTGCTGAAAAAAACTTGAAAGATGTTGAAAAACGCTTTGACCAATTACATGTCGTAAAAGAAAAAAATAAGATATCGACTCATTTAAAACTTGCCTTAGAAAAAGCATCTTCTGGTAACTACAAATCTATCGTAGAGTCAAAGACTATAGCTATGTTTGTATTTGACTCTATTGCGGCATCTAAAGATCAAGTTCCATGAGTAGAAGAACTCCAAGAACTTATGAAAAATAGATACAGTTATCTAAACCTTTCCACTAAGTTACATTTATCATTTTTATTATGCTTTATATTAGCCTTTTCGATATCTTGGTGGTTTTATCTACTAGGCGCTGTTTTGGAAGGATTTGCGTGTGGCCTATGGGATTGGTATGATAATAGGAGTTATGGTTGGTATGACAACAACGATCCAGCTTTTGATGGTAGTAACTTTTTGTGGGATTTTATAGCTGCTCCTTTGAGTTTTACCTATATATTTAAGTACTTTTCGTCAAGTAGATGGATAAGGGAAAATTATGAATCTCATTTAAATTCAGTCGTAGTGCCTGATGAACTGTTTAAAGAAGAGTTCTCTGAATAAGATATAGAAAGAAAACATTGGTTTCAAGAGGATTATACTAAAGAAGATGAAGGTTTGATTATATCAAGCCAAAAATGGGATTGTAGTCGAGGGATTAGAACACGTGGGATGCCCATGCACTTCAGTGCGTGGGCGGGGGCTGTTAGGGGGTTGGTATTGATGTGCGCATCGAGTAAAAACGAGGAGAAAAAAGTAATTCTATCGATGGTCATACCATCATCAGTTGCTGTTCTAGTTCTGCTGTTGGCTGTGATATTTTTGGATTATTTTGTGTTTTTATTTTTTATTCTTCCAGCATTTCCA
>JAXHUQ010000113.1:0-4864 GCA_034189535.1 Halobacteriota archaeon
AACCTCAATACATATCTCTTTATATTCCTATCTACTAGTTACAATATCCTATTGTCATCAATTCCATTTAAGAATTGCCCAAAGCAAGTAACTCCGAACAAATCATCTTCAAGAAGACTTGATCTTTTTCTTTTTCTGGTTTCAATCCAACTCCTCTATCAAAACTTTATAGAATGAGTTCCTTGCCAACCTTTCCATCCAAGGCTTATGACCGCAATTCTCAAGGATGATCGACTTGAAATCAAGGGTGGTTTCTGAAAGGACTTTTGTTACTCCTTCTACCGGGTGAGGATCATAATCGCCATGTATAACCACCACAGGAGATTTTATGTCCTTTCTGAGTTTCAAAAATCCTCCACTGCTTCTAAATTCCTCTGCTTCATTCCAGACTCTCAGGTACATCTCATAATTGTACCCAAGAGTTTCATAATCATAGGATATTGGATCAAACGAATCAGCCTTCGTCATCAGTTCTCCCAGTCTTTTAAAAGAGCCATTCTTTTCCGAATCTGGTAAAAACCCCCCTACAAGATCCCTTACAAGCTGATAGTAGTTATTTGCCTCACCATCACTTAACCTACTCAAACGAGTCTTCATTATATCAACGGCATACCTCTTCTCAAATGGGCCGCATCCGATAAGAATCAGTTTTTTTACTTGGCTGGGGTATCTTGCCGCAAGGATGAAACTCAGCATCGCACCCCAAGAGTAACCTATAAGCGTGACAGGAGGATCGCCCTCTTCCTCCAAGACGGTCTTTAACTCCGAGACCTGTCCTTCAAGAGAGGATTCAGTCTGAAATGGTTCTAAAACGCCCCCATAAGCGAAGAGTTCTCTTGCCACAGGTGCCATCTCTCCCGGTGCTCCGGGACCACCGTGAATCAAGGCAATTTCAAAAGGTGGCTCACCATATCTTCTATAATTTTTCATTTTTTAAATAAGAGAGGGGGCAATCACCCCTTGTTTGGTATTCTTCCATCCCCAATAGATCTTCTCCTCTTAGATTCATTAGATCTCTTTTCGCTTTTTCGGGGTGACCCCATTGCCGCTTCAATCTTGATCTTCCTGCCATTGAATCTAATATCCTTGTCTCTTACGGTCAATTTATCTACATCGGAGATGGGGATGTCAAAGAAGGAGAAGGTCCCGAGAATATCTATTGCTCCAATCTCAATATCCCTGTTATCCGAGATATTGTTTATGATACCTATGATATCTTTCGGTCTGACGTTATGTCCCTTCCCGACATTGATATGAAAACGTGTAAATCCTTCGTCTTTTGCCCCCCTATTACCAGTTCTGCGTCCATTCTTTCGCTTGGAATTATTTTTGGTTGCATCTACGTTCAAATCACGATCCTTCTTATAATACTCAAGGAGTAGGTCCAATTCGAGTGCGACAAAATGCTTGATGATATCTTCGCGGCTGAACGATTCCAGATATGAGTACACCTTATCCATGTAAGGTTCAATCTGGTCTTCATCTATTGAGACCTCTTTTAACCTTCTTATAAGATCAAAAAACTGTTTTTCACATATCTCCACACCATTTGGAATTTGGCGGCTCTCAAACTTCTTTCCTATAAGCTTTTCAATCCGCTTGATCTTCCCCTTCTCCTTCATGTTGATTATTGCAACAGAGGTTCCTGATCTGCCTGCTCTTCCAGTTCTTCCGCTCCGATGGGTGTACATCTCAAGTTCATCAGGAAGGTTATAATTTATTATGTGGCTGAGATCATCAACATCAAGCCCCCTTGCAGCTACATCTGTTGCAACAAGCATCTGTAAGTTTTTACTTCTGAACCTATTCATGACTTTTTCACGTTGCACCTGTGATAGGTCGCCATGGATTGCATCTGCATCGTATCCGTCTCTAATAAGCTTCTCGGCAACGTCTTTTGTCTCTTTACGGGTACGGCAGAAGATTATTCCATAAATCTGAGGGTTGATATCTGCGATTCTTTTGAGTGCCAGATAACGATCTTTCGCATGCACCATATAGTAGATATGATCGATGTTCTCTGCACCGGTATTCTTCTTGCCGACTGTAATCTCATACGGATCACGTATATATTTTTTTGCGATATCCTCAACCTGTTTTGAGATTGTTGCTGAGAAGAGGAGGGTCCTCTTTGAAATGGGCGTTTTTTCAATTATGGCATCGAGCTCTTCCTTGAAACCCATATTGAGCATCTCGTCCGATTCATCCAAGACCACAGTAGAAATTCTCGAAAGATCTACTCGTTTGCGCCCGATAATATCATTCATTCGCCCTGGTGTGGCAACAATTATCTGAACGCCCTTCTTGATCTTTCTTAGCTGGTCCTCGATCTTTGCTCCGCCATAGACTGCAACTACTGAAATCTCCTTTAGATATTTACAGTACTGCTCGATATCTCCAGTGACCTGTAAACACAACTCCCTAGTAGGACAAAGGACCAATGCCTGTGGACCCTCCTCAGAAGGGTCCAACTTTTCAATTATTGGAAGTCCGAATGCCGCAGTTTTACCCGTTCCGGTCTGTGCAAGTGCAATCAGATCTCTTTCAGTCTCAAGAAGAAATGGAATAGCTTTATTTTGAATGGGAGTCGGTTCTTTGAACCCCATATCCTCAACAGATCGTAATAATTCAGGTGATAAATTAAATTCATTAAATTCAGTCATTATTTCAGTTTCTCTTTAATATTTGTCTATTTTAACATTTTATAGACCGTTAAACTGAATCTACCTAACCTGGTAGCAAGCTTATGTCAACCTATAGAATGTTTGTTCAGATCATCTCCTTCAAAATGTATGCATTATCTTTAGAATAGATCGGAAGTACATCCTTGACTCCAACAGGTATATATCTTTTGTATTTATTCCTTGGTCTATATTCACATTTGCATAATGCTCTCAGCAGGAAAAAATAATAAGATATACGATGCTTTTAATAATTAGAATGGAAGAAGGTAGATCTGAAAACCGGAATTTGTTGCTTTATTTCATAATCGCCTTTGCCTTTTCATGGCTATTTTGGATCTTGGAAGCCTTGGCTATGCAGGGAAGATTGGGACATTCAAGCATTTCAACCTTTCTCCTCAGCTCGTACAATCCAGCTGCATGGGGCCCATTTGTCGCTGCTTTTTTTCTCACATACCTTGGTCATGGAAGGGACGGAATAATAGAGCTCTTGAGAAGAGCAGTAGATTTTAGATTTAAAAAAGTATGGCTTATTCCTACACTCTTATTATGGCCTGCAATCATGATCGGAGGGTTTCTACTTGCAACACTTGCCGGAGAAGAGGTTTCCGAGTTAATCTGGGCATCTAATCCCCCCATGATTCTTTTTTACTTTTTCACAGTATTATTAACTCAGGGGCCACTTCAGGAGGAGTTCGGCTGGAGAGGATACGCTCTCGACAGGCTCCAGGCCCGGTTTAATGCACTTAAAGCAAGCGTGATACTTGGATTGATGTGGGGCCTTTGGCACTTCCCTTATATGTTTACGCAAGGTGAGGAGGTGGTTTACCAAAATCTGTGGGGTTTTCTGCTGTCTTCAATCTTGATAACGATATTATTCACGTGGTTGTACAACAACACGGGTGGTAGTATCCTTGTCGCTCTCTTATTTCACACCAGCTTCAATTATTCGGCTCAGATGTTTCCCGCCCTCGAAACAGAAGCAGGAAGTCTAGTTTATCTGATTTCACTTATCTTTGTAGTTGTGACTGTAATAGTAGTTACAAGGCCTAATAGGTTTGTTCGTGAAAAAAGAGATGAGGAAGCCATGAAAGGTGACTGAAGACCTCCAATAACCTGCTAGCTACATCAATCTGATCGCTTCAAATGGGCTGAAAATCAGCACCATTGGGTTTTGTATAGCCCCTGCAAAACATCCGCAATTGGAACAGTCGGCGTTGTTTCCAAAGCATCTTCTCTTCTTCCAGGAAACATCGAAATGGTGCACTTCGTCTCCCCAGTGACAAAATCCCCTGTGATCAGCATATTCATACCACTTTATCATCCTATCACTCAATATGAAATCCCTGGGATAGAGTCTTTTAACGCGTTTGAGTTCCTCGATAATAATTTCTCTATCACTTCTCTTTAGAAACATAGGAACCTCAACATCAGTTCCCGAAGAGCATATGTTACAGACAACACCTCTGAAACCATTCTCCCTTGCGAGTTTGACAACGCCTTCGAGATCTTTATAATTCTCCTTTGTGATAGTCATATTTATCGCAACACGGTTGTCACCTGAATAATTCTTCATCACCTTGGAGAAGATCCCTCTTCCCCTTATCATATCGTTTCTCTCTTCAGATCCATCGATAGAGACAAATAGCAGATGGTTAAACTCCTTTGGAATCACTATCGTCCCATTTGTGATCACATAGATCATTGGGAATAGCTCATTTGCATACATGAGAACGTCCTCTCTTAATACAGGTTCTCCTCCCACGAGAAGAAGGAATCTCACCCCTTCCTGATAGAGGTTATCAAGCCGCTCCTTCCAAATTTTAAAGGGTAATTCCTCTTTTACAAACTCCTGTTTACCATTAAAATGGTAGCAATGGCCACATCTGAGATTACAATTATCCGTTACATCAATCTCAGCAAAGTACTTTACACCCATGACTTTCCTTCGAAGTTCGAGATAGAGGATGAGAAAGAACGTTCGGACCTTGTTCATGGCATAAGTCATTTGGGCCTGGAATATAAAAATCCTTTGTTACTATCCGTTTCTTGGAGGATTACTTCCCAATAACCAACCCCGCAATAGTATTCTTCTGTACCTCCCTTGTTCCTTCGTAAATCTCCGTTATCCTGGCATCCCTATAGAATCGTTCCACTTCATAATCCAACATATAACCGTAGCC
>JAXHUQ010000114.1:0-4862 GCA_034189535.1 Halobacteriota archaeon
AATGTGATAACTGCGGCGGGGAAGGATGCCACCGCTGTGCATATACCGGTTGGTCACGTGCAATGAAGGCAAAATGAAGAGATTATTTATCTCCTCCCTCTGAGACCAACTCTCTTACTTTAACCTTAAAGTTCAGCGATGCCCCTGCAAGAGGATGGTTCATATCAAGGATAACAACTTTATCCTTTACCTCCACCACCTGTGCAGGTATCTGATCCCCCTTGGGAGATGTTAAAAGTAGCACAGAACCCTCAATCAACTCTTCAATTGGGATCTGATCTCTCGGAACGTCTCTTACTAAGCCGGGATCGTGATCACCATATGCCTCCATGGGCTCCAGTCTGATCTCGGTCTCATCACCTACTTCCAGCCCTATCACTGCATTTTCAAACTCTTCTAGTAACATATGGGATCCGACCTCAAATTCCAAAGGTTCTTCATGCCCTTCAGAGGTATCAAATATCGTCCCGTCATCAAAAGTCCCTGTGTAATCAACCTTTATTGTATCTCCATTCTTTATCGGAATCTTCTCATCCCCTTATTTTTAAAATATTACCCTTCTCATCCGTTGGGACAAGTCTGAGCTTCATTATCTATATATGTGAAACAAGATAATAGGTTTATCTATAGTGTACATCATTTGCATAAACTAACACCGTAACATTCAAGTCTTGTCCATACTTATCGCTTATAATGAGCTAGTTCTCGAAGAAAAGGGGATGGAACATTCAATGAATTACAGTGACTCAGCAAGCAAGATCAAGAGCATACTTTACGACCTCTCAAGAATAGAAGAATGGTGGTTACTATCATTCGGCCTTATACTCTTTGCATTTATCCCAAATATATACAGGCTAAACAATGATGTGATAACTTCGGCTGATCTGATAAGCCTCTTCACTTCACCACTCCTGTACCTTTCGATTATTGTGGTATTCTGTGCACAGATCTTTCTTTTTGCAAGCAACAATTACTTCGATAGGCATGTCGATTCTCTCGATGAACTTAAATGCAAGAGAAATCCGGTCTGTACAGGAGATGTGAAATCCGGTGAGGTCTTTATACTCCTATTTGTTACAGGAATAGTCTCGCTTTTTATATCATTTCTCTTCAATTTTATGACATTCGTCTTCACAGCATTCACCCTGTTTGTCTTCTATTTTTATACTGCCGAGCCATTCAGGTTCAAGAACAAATTGGGGCTTGACATCCTAAGTCACGGAGTTCTGATCAACACCTTCCCTTATTTCTTCTGCCTTGTGGCCATGAGGGACTTTTCAGGAGGAGCACTATTCTTACTCGCTGCACTTATGATGAGAAGTGTTATGGCGCAGATGCTCCAGGAGATCAGGGATTATGAGGTCGATAGAAAGGTGGAGCGAAATACTGTCGTTGCACTGGGGCAGAAGAGATCTGCCTGGATAGTCTTTGGCATCTATCTGGCCCTATCCTTCAGCACGTTGATACTCATCACAAGCTACCAGTTTTTTAACCTCGGTGTCTCTATGTTCTACCTCTTTATTCTATTTCTCTGCATGGCGTATGCTCCGACATTCTATAAACTTATCAATGCAGTGGAATATGAGTACAGGGACCTTATAGAAACGATGTGGATGGGTCAGGGTAGGACAAATTACTGGATGGGCATCTCTTATGCAGGGCCGTTCAGCTTATACTTCTTCATCGTATATTTTTTGCTGATATGATATGATCCGGCTAGGTTGAGATACACTCAAACATCTTGTCCAATTCTTCCCTACTGAATGCTACAACAGGCCTGTAAATCGGGAGGTTACATCCCCCTTCACTAGCTCTTAGATTATCGAAGGTTCCCGAACTGTCGCATGCAATGCACTCTCCTGTGACTATGCCTTTTGCACCAATACCTGATGCCATCTCTTCTGCAACCTCATAAATCTGCTTTAACGAGGGTTTTTTTGTTCCATCAAATGGGACTGTTTTTATGTAAATCCCGGGTAAGTATGACTTCAATATGGCAATATTCTCTTCGGCAATCTTCTCTTCAATTATTCCCGAATCACCCTCCCATTTAACAAAGAGGGGGTTTATCTCACATCCGCGCTTCATCATCATAAAGGAGGCGATCATGGAATTTTTACCAGAAAATAGGGATATCAGTCTTCCGGATACACCAAGAGGAAGTCCACCAATACCTTGAATAATCTCACTAAATATATAACACTTCTCCGCCCTTATCTCGATGTATATCTCCGCCTCCGGATCTGTTAGATCGACCTTCAAGTGTGGAAGCAATTCAAGTATCTTTGCACCCATCTCCCGAGCAATATCCTGGGATGTGAAATCATGGGTTCCGACTCTCTTGACGCTGAGAGCAAAGCTACATTTTTCTTTGAGCAAATCTTGTGAATAAGAAAGAAGAAACGCTTCTAGATCTTCCAGTCCACACTCTTCACAATAAGAGAATGATTGGATGCCAAATACTCTCTTCAGTAGTTCGGGATTAAAAACATTATCATCGATCCAGATTCTTCCACGCTCTCTTCTTACATCTGTGATACACAATAAATCTCTTATGTTTTTTATGAGTCTCTTCTCCCATTCTCTTCTTACATACTCTGACTTGAGTGCTATCTCTGAGTATCTGATCAGATACATGAATTTACAAAGATAAAAACCTAGATAAACTCGGCATCATCATCAAGTGGCGTATCAACCTCATCCCCGT
The DNA here is from genome assembly GCA_034189535.1 of Halobacteriota archaeon. Lineage (GTDB taxonomy): Archaea > Halobacteriota > Syntropharchaeia > DAOWMC01 > DAOWMC01 > JAXHTN01. The sequence continues at coordinate 2,708 of JAXHUQ010000114.1, forward strand.
TGAATGCGTTGACTTCAAAGAACCCGTTATGCCCCTTTATCTCCCAGATGGGGACATGGATCAACTCTGAACTTAAAGATATCTCCTCTTCAGTAGGCCTGAAGGTCTTATGCTCGTAGATGATCGCCTGACCTTCCACATCACTGAACCGTATAACTTTCGAGTGTCTGTTCTTTATCTGCTGCATTACTATGTTTTCCGCCTCTTCTTTTGTGATCTCAGGCCGCTCCACGACATATTCCTCATTCTGAAGAATTATCTTATCACAGAGATCATAATCCATCATGTTCAAATTTGACGGATCGCCAGTCAGAGCATTTATCTCACCCACGCCATTGGCACTGAGGTCGACATCTCTTGATCTATAGTGTTTCTGGGCGTCTATTGAGTACCGATACTTCCAAAACGGGATGAACCTGATCTTATGAATCTCAGGATTCTTAATCTGTCTCTTGGATATTGCTATTGCATCAGATTTATCTATCTTTATGGGTAATGTCTGAAGTCTAATCTCCACCGGTTCGGCTACTTCAAAGATCTCCACCTTTTCCGGTTCGGGACCTGACAAGAAATCCATGAATGGTATAAAATCACTCACTTCGGTCTCTTTTCTTGCAAAAGTGATCTCAGTAGTCTTTCCTTCCAGGCCTGCCAAAAGGGCTTTTCCAATCTGGGTCTCGAATTCGTCTCTGCTCCACATAGAGATGTTTTGTTCTTCGGCAAGTTTACGTGTCTCACTCGACGAGTAGCTTGTAGAGATTATCAGAGGGATGCCATCGCGATTATTAACATTATTTGCGAGATCGGTAACATCACTTTTGTCCGGGTAGTCGATAAATCTCGCATAAATCTTTTCCATCCCCTTCTCTACAATCAGATCGAACTCGTACGATGGTTCGGTTCTGTATCCTGCTTGCGAAAAAATCTTTTTAATCAGATTTAATATCTGTTCCCTCATGTTTTATCAGTATAGGTGATGGCTTTAAATATAAAAATAAGTTTCTATGGAACTCATTTCAAAAGCCTCCGGTATCTCCTTGATCGATGCCGGATTAGAGGCGGCCAAGAAACATACTTCCAAGCGTTCAAACCTCCTATAGCTCTTTTATAAGACCTTATCATGTAAATCTTTTGAAATAAGTTCAACAATCATCGATAATATAGATCCCCTGTATTATGTTTCTCTGTCTAATGTATCACTGGCTGCTTAGTATGCTGGCACTACTTCAGAATGTAAACTTTTATACATCCCCCAATCGATTTTTGAGTGAAAAATCAATTGATGGAACGGATAGTGAAAAATACTGTTATAGGAGTACTTAATAGTTACCACAAGCTTTTTGCGAAACATATAGACCATAACATCAGAAATAACGCAGTATACTATGAAAAAGAAGTTTGATGCCGGACAGAGGATTCTATGACGTCAGCGTAGTAAATATGTTGAAAAAATGTGGTATAAACTACTGTTTATAAAACACCGAGCTATAAAGCCACCGGATCAGCAATAACTATAGTCAGCTCCCAATTTTCCCACATCCAAGACGTTATTTTGGGACGGTTAAGGGTTGAATCCTCAGACAAAACAGAGATAGCTGTGCCATCAATTCTCAAGATTTGTGTTACTTGCCTAAGTACCGGGTATCAAGAAACTGCGTGGTTTAAGATCTTTCATTAATATTTGGTGGGTTTAGGAAGTTTTTAGATTGAGGAGCAACATCTTGCTTTAAAATCATGGTGAAAAGATATGGCTGAATCTGATAGATCTTCCGACACTACTATTTTGAGAGTTCCGAAAGTACCTGACAATGAGAATCTTTTGTACAGGATCAAGGACAAGGATAGCGATGAGATAATTGGATACAGAAGATATAAAATTAACAAAATTTTGGAAGACGGAAAAGAATGTTACGAAGTGAATGTAAAGACCGAATCCACAGATGAAGAATATAACGAGGTTATTGATGAGACTTCTATTCTTGGTATTGATGAAGTGTTAAGACCGATCACACGACGGATGATTACAACCGTAAGGGACGGAAAATTAGTCTCTGATATGAAGATGAATTATGAGGAACTTGATATTCCACCAAACTGCTGTACTTCACTGAGTGCACTTGCACTATACCTTCGTTCAGGTCCATTCGATCCAAAG
>JAXHUQ010000115.1:0-4843 GCA_034189535.1 Halobacteriota archaeon
TTCTTTCGGCGCGAATATGGGGATTACTTTCTGGTCCAAGGATAAACTTGCCGAGGGCGTGAAAGAGGATTCTGAAGGATTTAAGAGCCTTTATAAAACTGTAGATAGAATCGTTAGTGTTGTAAGCGCACTTGATGGAGGACTCTTGAGATGACTTTGAAGGTTGCCTGGGGAATAACAGGATCCGGAGATTATATTGAAGAGACGATCAAAATTATGGCTCGCATATCAAAAAACTCCGATGTGGAAGTCAAACTCTTCTTGTCCAAAAGTGGCGAAGAAGTGATAAGATGGTATAAACTGCGTGAGACGCTCGAGGAGTTTTTCTCGAATTTCAGTGTAGAAAAGGGTCCGAATGTTCCTTTCATTGCAGGACAGGTTCAGATAGGAAAATTTGACCTTCTTTTGATATGCCCGACGACCGGTAACACCACGGCAAAGATAGCTCATGGTATAGCCGATACTCTTGTGACGAACACGGTCTCACAAGCCATGAAGGCAAGGATTCCTACCTATATATACCCGGTAGATCAGAAGAAAGGTGATGTTGTTACGATTTTGCCAAATGGGAAGGAACTTACACTCACAATGAGGGATGTGGACCTTGAAAATGTTGAGAAGATAAAAAGAATGAATAATATAATCGTAATAGAAGATATAAAAGAAATAGAAGATATAATAGAAAATTCAAAGGAGAAACTCGATGAAAAATGAACAATGGCACGAGATAGGGTCTAAATTTGCACATTTAACAAGCTTACACCCGTGTTATAATGAGAAGGCACATTTCGAGATTGGACGTATCCATCTACCGGTTGCAAAGAAGTGTAACATCCAGTGCAACTTCTGTAACAGGAAGATAGATAAGTGTGAGCATAGGCCGGGTGTAACTTCCTCTATAGATACACCAATCGAGGCCCTTGAGAAGATAAAAAAGACCATAAAAGAGATGAAAAATGTAAAAGTGGTAGGAATTGCAGGACCGGGTGAACCACTATATAACGAAGAGACTTTTGAGACATTAAAACTCGTACAGGATAACTTTCCTGACCTAATCAGATGTATCGCATCAAATGGACTGCTACTGCCAAAGAAAGTTGATCAACTCCTCGATCTTGGTGTAAATACCATTACTGTAACTATAAATGCCATAGATCCTGAAATTGGTAAAAATATTTATTCCCATATTAAACATAATGGTAATAAATACAAAGGGGAAGAAGGAGCAAAGATCCTTATAAATAATCAACTCGAAGGTGTCAAAAAAGCAAGTGAGAATGGACTTATTGTCAAGATCAATACTGTACTTATCCCAGAGATTAATGCAGGAGAGGTCGAAAAGATCGCAAAGGAGGCTGCAGAACGCGGCGCTGTACTGATGAATATTATTCCTTTAATACCTCTGTACAAATTTAGTGATATGGACGAACCAACCTGTGAGGATCTCGAAAGTGCCAGAAAGATTGCTGAACAATTCTTGCCTCAGTTCAGATTGTGTAGACAGTGTAGAGCTGATGCTGTTGGTGTACCCGGACTGGAACCATGTGGTTCACCGGCACAGAAGAGAGGTTCTGAGTACTTCCACGGATGAGGAGTTAAAAATGGCAGAAGATAATAAAATTGATGGAAAGACGGCTGAAGAATGGTTCAATCTTGGACTGGATACTGGAGATCCAAAAGAGAAGATTAGTCATTACAACAATGCAATCAAATTAAGTCCTGAAAATATTGCGTCTTGGTATAACAAGGGACTTGCCTACCTCCTTCTCGAAAGATACCCCGAGGCTATAGAGTGTTTTGATAAAGTCCTGGAGTTCGATCCGAAGAATGTCGATGCTTGGCACTTCAAAGGAATTGCTCTTGATACACTCAGTCAGTGTTCAGACGCACAGATCTGCTTCAACAAAGCATGGGAACTGGGGATGAAGGGTCGAATCGAGAAGAATATTGAAGAACTGAAAGAAGGTCAAAGATCTGAATATTCTTAAAATGAATGAGTTATATTATATTCTGGTATTTGGTATATCATTCTTCTCCTTTTTAATACTTGCTTCACTATTCCAAGGTAGGAGGGGGGTGATTAAGTGGCGAAATCTCGCCTCGGAACTTGGGCTTGAATATGAGAAGAACGGCCCCTTCTTCAGAAACTCCCGCATAAAAGGTTTTTATAGGGGTTATGATATTGTACTGGACATATATACTGAGAACAGAGTGATGTATACAAGAGTCACAGCCTCTCTGAAAGGAGAGCGTGATCTGGAGTTCTCAATATTTTATGACATCTCAATCGAGAAATTGGGAGTGCTTCTAGGTGAAAAAATTGAGCTTGATAACCCTATTGCGGATAAAAAGCTTAAGATAATGGGGAATGATGAATATAGGATAAAAAAGATACTTGATCAATCAATTCAGAGCAGAATATCAGATCTCGGTGACTTCAATATATTGAGAGTCAAGGATGGAAAGGTTTATTTTCAGGAAGTTGGTACAATCACTGATCTTATCCATCTGAAGTCAGTCGTAGATCTGATCTGTGACCTGGCAGGGAAGATTTAGGAGAATGAAACTAAAAAAAGTGAGGTGATAAATATGGATAAGAAAGAAATGAATGAGATACTCACGCTAATTACCTTTGTAATGATTATTTTGGTGACGTTATGGCTTGCGGATTTGCCATATAATTATGCCTTCTTCATTGCAATCGTCACATTTGTTATAGGGCTACTTAGGATAAATCAGATAAGATCATCCTAATATAAGTCAAAGTATACCTTTCATTTATTCCTGTATTAGTGAATTGGGGGAGTAAGGGAGACTTTGATATTCGCAGTTTTTTTTAAACTTTTTAACGAAAATCGTAGCAAAGATTTTTAAACTCGTATAATTATATTGGTATATCGTGGCGAATGATATATTATATAAAATATTATATACGATTTGCCTAAAAAGGTTTAAATAGAGGAAAAGATGATAGGTGATTGAGTCCGACCAAGAGGGTGAATCAACATGACAAGAACTGAAGAGAATCTTTGGGCTGCATTTGCAGGAGAGAGTCAGGCGAGGAATAAATATGATTTCTTTGCAAAGGCAGCAAGAAAAGAAGGTTACGAAAAATTGGCTGATTTCTTTGAAGAGACTGCAATAAATGAACACGAACACGCTAAACTTATCTTTAAGCTTTTGAAAGGGATAGGAGACTCAAAAAAGAATCTTCAAACCGGAATAGAAGGCGAGACATACGAATACACAGAGATGTATCCGGAATTTGCAAAGATAGCAAGAGAAGAGGGTGAAGACGAAGCTGCTGCCTTTTTTGAGACGGTTTCCAAGGTTGAGAAAGAACATGCCAAGAGGTATGAATCCCTTCTTAAGAATCTTGAGGATGGTGAGCTACTCAAAAAAGGAGAGCCGGTTAAGTGGAAGTGTAGGAAATGCGGATATATCCATGAGGGTGAAGAACCACCAGAAGAGTGTCCACTATGCAACCATCCCAGAGGATATTATGAAGTTCTGTGTGAGAACTACTGAGGTAAGCAATTTAAAATGGGAATAGGAGGTGAAAGATATGGGAGTATCAAAAATAGGAGAAAAGTTCAAATGCGAGATCTGTGGAAATGAGGTTGAAGTGACCAAAGTCGGCGGTGGTGCGCTCTACTGCTGTGGTGAAGAGATGAGCCTGATGGGGTGAATTTCGGGAGAGTACAAGATATGGAAAAAACATGCGAAACAGATATTCTCTGTGGGATAAACAAGGCTAAAGATGCAAAGGAGATGACGGATCTGGAAAAGAAGCACACGCCAGTCATAGAAGCGCCAGATCTTGCAAAAGCTGGAGAATCTTTTGAAGTAACTATAGAAGTCGGGAAACTTCTCAAACACCCAAATGAACCCACTCATTTCATAGAGTGGATCGAGTTATACTCAGAAGAGACATTCCTCACAAGAGTTAATCTTACAGCTGAACTTACCGATCCAAAAGTGGTTATCCCAATAAAATTAACCCACCCACACGTGATGAAGGCAAGAGCCAGATGTAATATTCACGGAGTCTGGGAGGGCACAAAAGATCTGAATGAGTTTGATGGATTCGGAAGTTGTTAGAAGGAGGTAAATATGACACATTGGAAATGTTCGGAATGCGGATACACATTTCAGGCAGATGTCCCTCCAGAGAATTGTCCATCATGCAAGGAAGCGTGTTCGTTTATTGACGCAACATGTTACATCCCAGATTGTGGGGGTCCGGAACATAATGATCCGAGAATATAGGGAGTAAGTCCGATGAGTAAAGTAATCATTATATATGAGACAAGGAGCGGTAACACCGAGGCTATGAAAAATGCAATCGAGGAGGAATTGAAAGCCCTTGACACGGAAGTTACAGTAGTGAAGATAAAAGATGCAGTTCCTGCGGATCTCCCAAGTTACGATGCTGTGATTCTTGGATCGCCTACCTATCACCACGACCTTATTCCTGCAATGAAGAGATTCCTATTCAAGATGGAGAAGGTGAATCTAAAGGGCGTTATTGGAACTGCGTTCGGATCTTACGGTTGGACAGGAGAAGCTGTCGGGATGATGACAGACACGATGAAGCATATCTTTGAGATGGACGTAATAGAGCCTGGTCTGAGGATCAAGAGAAAACCGGATAAGAAAGGGTTTGATGAATGTAAAGAATTCGCAAAAAAAATATCCTCAAAGATAAATTGAGGAGGACTTAAGAGACAAATATGTCTGAAAATCCGGATAAAACCGTTGATTGTATTGGGCTTTACTGCCCAATGCCTCTTTTAAAGACAAGAGAGGAGATAGATACTTTAGAAGAGGGGCAGATTCTTGA
>JAXHUQ010000116.1:0-4667 GCA_034189535.1 Halobacteriota archaeon
CAATGATGCAGACGAATATGGTTGCAGACGGACTCAGAGAGCTTGGTGCTGATGTGGAGTTAAATATTGTCAAGACGAGCGGAGATATATTCCTTGAGAAGTCACTTCAGGAGTTCGGAGGTAAGGGAGCATTCACTAATGAGATCAATGAGAAGATAGTCCGGGGGGATGTTGATGCCGCCGTTCACAGTCTCAAGGATGTACCTACACTTCTTCCAGAAGAGGTGGTAATTTCTGCAATCCTTCCAAGAGCGTCAAGAAAGGACGTTCTTATCTCTGAATATGGGTTCAAGGACCTGCCAAAAGGTGCAAAGATCGGAACATCGAGCACCCGTAGAAAGGCCCAGCTTCTTAGGACAAGGCCGGATTTGCAGATAAAGGATATTAGAGGTAACGTTCATACAAGGATTCGAAAACTCAAAGATTATGATGCGATAGTAATGGCAAAAGCCGGTCTCGATCGTCTTGATATTGATATCGAAGTCGAAGAGCTGGACTTTACCACCTCTGCCGGACAGGGTGCTATTGCAGTTGCATCAAAAGAAGGTTCTGAGGCAACCGAAATCATAAAAAAGCTCGATCATGAGGCTACAAGGATAGAAGTTGAGATTGAGAGGTCGATACTTGGCGGACTAGGCGGTGGATGTATAGTACCGATGGGTACCTCTGCTGAGATACAAGGAGATCTGGTAACCGTGAAATCCGATGTTCTATCACTCGACGGTAAGAGGGATATAGTAGTAAAAAGAGAGTTTCCTCTAAATGATTACAAGAAAGGCTCACTTGAGGTTGTTGGAGAACTCAAGAAGATGGGCGGATCAGAACTCATAAGAGAGGCGATGGACGCGACCAACTAATTCTCACATCGGTTCGGCATTTATCTCAGATGGAATTGTCATTGAGAGCAGAAACTCAGGAATCTGTTTTGAGGTTGAGACTCTCAGATAGAAGTTCGCATTCTCCTCGATCTTTCCTTTATATTCAAAGGATATCTTTGCATCCGTTTTGTACATATCCATACCTATTATCTTGGCCCGTATTCCAATCTCCTGCATATTATACTCTGTTCCGTAAGAAAGATCTTTTCTCTCGCCGTTTACTGAGAGAACCACACTCTCGTCCTCAGGAATGGCGAATAGCTCATTGTTACCGAGCTTGATCTCTTCCGATGCGGGAAAGGTCACGTTATATGTCACCATATACGGGTATGATTCGGAACCAAATGGTGTCGTAGTCTCTACATCTATCGAGAGATAGACCAGAGCAAGAAGTATTGCAACTACGGCTATTACGAGATATAGTCGGGTATGTCCTGACTTTTTCTTCTCTTCCATAAGAATACCACTGGTTCCATATTTTAAATACTTTTGTGCCGTAGTCACTTTACCAAAAAATATATATCAGAGTCCCTACGATTACTATCTGAGGGGATACTATGGAATCTGAGCCAAGAGACATTATCATTGAGCGTTTGGAGAATAAACTGAAAGAGACAAAAAATCTTGAGGAACGAGTAGTTGCTCTGGAACAGAGTTTTTTTGAGATTAGCGCAATCATCAATGGAATTCTGAAGAATTTGGACGGACAAAAAGATATCTTAAGCGATCTTGTCAACTTCGAGTCTGAGAAAGAGGCCGAACCATCAAAAGCTTCGCAAGAGATTGAAATTTCCGAAGAGAGGGTAAATAAGGAGTCTGAGTATATCATTGCAGAGAGTGGTTGTAAAACTGAAGGAATCAATGCATGCCCAACGACGAAGGGAGATATAATAATCGCTTCTGATAGGTCCAGTCGGAGAACCCAAGAAAGGTTAATATCAAAAGCCAATGAAGATATCATCATAGTCTCGAAGTAGGCCAGACGAAGATTTCGTTACCTCTTTATCTTATCAGAGCCTTTTAAAAAACGTGTCAAAAGTTGTTTTGGGTATCGAAGGTACGGCCTGGAATCTTAGCGCCTCAGTTGTAAATGAAGAACGGGTGATATCGGAGGCCGAGTCTTCATATGTCCCGGAAAAGGGCGGTATCCATCCAAGAGAGGCTGCCCAACACCACGCATCAGTCATAAAAGATGTGATAAGAGATGCATTAGCCAGTGCAAAAGACGAAGGGTATGCACCAAAAGAGATTTCAGGAGTTGCCTTCTCGCAGGGACCGGGTCTTGGGCCATGTCTCAGAACAGTTGCAACCGCAGCACGTACCATCTCTTTATCACTTGATATTCCACTAATCGGTGTCAATCATTGTGTTGCCCATATCGAGGTGGGACGTTGGAATTGTAATATCAAAGATCCTGTTGTTCTCTACACAAGCGGTGCAAACTCCCAGGTCCTCTCATATAGGGATGGCAAGTACAGGATATTCGGTGAGACGCTTGACATCGGTATCGGCAACGCTCTCGACAAATTCGGAAGACACGCCGGACTGAAACATCCGGGCGGACCAAAGATTGAGGCGCATGCCAAGGATTCTAACAATTATATACCATTGCCCTATGTTGTAAAGGGGATGGACTTCTCGTTCTCAGGGCTCGTAACGGCAGCAAAAGATGCTCTTTCAAATGCCCCCCTCGCTGACGTCTGCTATAGTCTACAGGAGACTGCTTTTGCCATGATGGTTGAGGTAACTGAAAGAGCAATGGCTCACTGTGGAAAGGATGAGCTATTACTTGTCGGAGGAGTCGGGGCAAATACCAGGTTGAAAGAGATGCTTAAAAGGATGTGTGAGGATAGGAATGCAACATTTGCTGCCCCGGAAAACCGTTTTATGAAGGACAATGGTGCTATGATAGCTCACACCGGTAGGATAATGCTAGAAAGCGGTCTTTCAACTCCAATAGACCAATCATACGTCAGAGCGGATTATAGACCGGACGATGTCGAAATCACATGGTTATGAAGTACCTATTCAGCTCTCATTTCTGTCTACAACAATGTAGTCCTTTATTGCGCGGACAGAATCGAACGATAAAAATGCAGATCCAACTTCATTTACTCTCAAGCTGCCTTTATCGGCTTCGAGATCGAGTTTAACCACAAGATCAACGAGATTACCGGATCTCAGATCAATAATAATGTTGTTTAATGTGCCTATGTTGTCCCCATCGGTGCTCAGCACCTTCTTATCAACCATCTCGGTCGCAAATACTTTTGACATGTAAAAACCCTCTTATACGCCTTTCAATAATACCCGTTAGATCTAAAAACCTTGACTCTATAAATCAATTCCCTCATCAATTAAATAAGTTACGACTCCTCATTTAAAGTGAAGATATACTGTTACCTTAGAAATCGGCACTTTTATAGACCAGACAAACCTAGGAGTGGTGAGGGCTGAGCATGAAACACGAGGTTGAGGAGATCATCGATACGGTGAAGGATCATCACCGTTTCTTCAAGAATTCACTTCCTATGATAGCAAGTGAAAATATCACTAGTGCAACCTTAAGAGCACTACTATCGTCTGACCTATCTCACAGATATGCGGAAGGGACGGTAGGCCATAGGTACTACCAGGGATGCGGCTACATAGATGTCATCGAGGGCAAGGCGATTGAGCATGCAAAAAAGCTATTCAAGGCAGAGCATGTGAACGTTCAACCGATATCCGGAGTGAATGCAAATATTGCAGCCTTCTTTGCACTATCGGAACCAGGAGATAAGATATTGGCACTCGCAGTTCCAAACGGGGGGCATATTAGCCACGCCAGGTATTCTGCCGCGGGTATTAGAAAATTACAGGTGGATACACATCCCTTTGACAATGAAAAGATGAACATCGATACGGATGCGATGCTTAAAAAGATAAGAGAGTACGAGCCCAAGGTCATCGTCTTCGGAGCAAGTTTATTCTTATTTCCACATCCGGTCCGTGAGGCGAGGGAAGCAGCCGATGAGGTTGGTGCAAAGATCATGTATGACGGTGCACATGTTCTGGGACTTATAGCGGGTGGGCAGTTTCAGGACCCGCTGAGGGAGGGGGCGGATATAATGACCGGCTCAACACATAAGACCTTCCCCGGTCCACAGGGCGCAATCATTCTATCAAAGACCGATATCGGCCATAAGATCGATCATGCAGTCTTTCCAGGAACCGTAAGCAACCATCACCTTCACCATGTTGCAGGCCTTGCTGTCTCACTTGTTGAGATGCTTGAGTTTGGAGAAGATTATGCAAAACAGACTATTCTCAACGCAAAGACACTCGCAGAGAGGCTATATGAGTTCGGACTCAATGTGCTTTGTGAAGAGCTGGGTTTTACCGAGTCGCATCAGGTTGTTGTGGACGTATCTGATCATGGTAGTGGTTCTGTCGTTGCAAGTAATCTGGAGCTTGCAAATATTGTGGCAAACAAGAACCTGCTTCCCTGGGATGATGTAAATTACTCTGACTATCCCTCAGGTCTTCGACTCGGTACTCAGGAGTTGACAAGACTTGGTATGAAGAAGTCCGAGATGATCGAGGTTGCGGATCTCATTAAAAGAGTAATAATGGATAAAGAGATCGAGAAAGTGAAGGCTGATGTGATATCACTAAGAGAAGGTTTTCAGAGGGTCCACTACTCATTCGATGAGTCTGACGACGCTTACAGTATCAACTTCTAGTCTTCCTTGGGATGTAATCATCTGCTCGCAAGATCATCTGTGCAGTCTCGGTTGCGCTCTCGAT
>JAXHUQ010000117.1:0-4636 GCA_034189535.1 Halobacteriota archaeon
TGATTTTGGGGCAAAATGAGGCAATCACTTGACGAGTCGGGGCAAAAAGCCCCGATTTTAGGCTTCTGTCAAATTAAATTTTGGAAGAAATTAGCGGATGCTAAGTGTCAAAGTTGGGTTATGACCATCATATCTTATCCATTCTGCTCCTTTTTTGCAAATACTGTTTTAATACCAGCAGAACTTGAATCAATTGATCTTATACCAGCTATATGAGCAACCTCAGCAATTACTGGAATATTATATCCAAAACGCCTTCTTCCTACCATCTTTTCATTTTTCTTATGTCATTTCCTCATATTTCACGAATTCCCATCAAATTGTGATAATTCGTTGCATGGGTGGTTAATGTAAATGTTTTGAAATGAACTCTAAATATAAAACTAAACTTCTCTCAGATACTTCGCTGCATTCTCAGGTGAAACAGTGTTTATGAATATGTCCGTACTCATCTCAAAACCGGCGGGTATTGTAACTTTGGGCTTAATTCTGATGTTTAGGTGGTAATTTTCGTCATCCAACTGGGAGAAGATATAATTATAAGAAGGGCAGCCCAGCAGACGATTCAGTCTCTGAAGCATATCTCTCATCATAAGGCCAAGAGAGAATAGCCTGTCTTCTTCAAGTTCGGTGATGTTACCTGTGTGCTTTTTTGGAAGGATCCAGATCTCAAACGGTGATCTTGAAGCAAACGGTGCAAAAGATATCCAGTCATCGTTTCCAGCGATGAATCTCTCTGATCCGGTCTCGCTTGTAACAACATCACAGTAAGGGCACACTTCCTTACTATTTATCACGGAAAGTTCCCTCTTAAACTTAGGCGGTATCAAAGGTACACAGATTATCTGTGTATGTGGATGTGATAGCGACGCACCGGCATCTTTTCCAAAATTTCTGAAAAGAGACACGAACTTTATACCTTCCTTCGAGTAGTAATACGCCACCCTGTCTGCATATACCTTGAATAGCAATCTTATCTCCTCATTGGATAAATCTACAGGATGTCTGTTATGACATGGTGTCTCGACGATGACCTCATGAAAACCAAAGCCCCGACTCTTATCCCAATGATCGTCTATCACATCATGGCTATCCGGGGTCAAGGCAGGGTATAGGTTAGGAAAACACCTAACATTCCAGGATCTGATAATCTTTTCACTGGAATCTTCAATCATCCAACCATCTTTGCAGAAGCATTGAGCAGGAGGCGTCATCTCTTCATTTCCAGGACAGAAGGGGCAGTTTTCACCTGATAACTCCTCTCTTTCGCACTTGAAATCACTTGGTCTTCTGCTCCGTTCAATCGCTATCAACGAATATTCATCGAGAAAATAGTGTTTTCTGAGCTCTGTCATTCCTATAAACCTTTTATGAAGTCTTCATAGGCACCAAGCGTATATTTGGCAGCTTCCCTCCAACTGAAGTACCTTTCAGCCCTCTTTCGCCCCCTCTTTCCCATCTTCCTTGCTTCTTCCATATCACTCAAGATGCTATTTATCCCCCAGGCAATATCCGAAGAATTGCTGCCATCGACATGCACTCCTGTCTTTGCCCGTCCAGAGGGTACAACCTGATCTCTGAACCCACTCACTCCTTTTGCTCCTACAACGATAGGTTTCTCCAATGCCATTGCCTCTAAGGAGACGATCCCAAATGGCTCATAAAGTGATGGGTACACTGCTAAGTCACAAGCGGCTATGTGTAGTATCCTTTCATCCTCGGGTACAAACTTGAAACAGACCTTGACATTATCTTCAATACCAAGTCTTTTTATCAGGTCCATTACTATATTGTCAAGCTCACCCGCACCAAGTATTACAAGCTTTGCATCAGGATTCTCCAAAAGAACATCTGGCATCGATTGGACTAGCTGTGTAACACCTTTTACGGAGGTGAGTCGTCCGACGAAAAGAATCATCTTCTCCTTATCAGAGATACCATATCCTTTACGAAGGGCCTCAATATCTTTTTGCTCTATGATACCCATGTCATATTTATCAAGATCAACGCCATTCCAGCACACATTGATCTTACGGGCATCCCACCCGTGACGCACTAGGTCATCCTGCATGGGGTAACTTACGGTGATAACCCTGTCTGCCATATTTGCAGATGTATTCTCAAGATGGGTAATTGTTGCTGAACCGGTATCAAGAGCTCTACCCCATTCTGTCGAATGGACATGGAAGAAGAAAGGCATATCAGGCATCTCCTGCTTGATGCTCATTCCTGCAATACTACTGAGCCAGTCATGTACACAAATCATGTCAAAATCGTACTTCTCTTTCTTAACCAGCTGATTTACAAATTTTGTGGCACTGAGCATGTTGTAAGTGAAGACATCGCAGAAGAACTGAAGTTGCGTTCCCCATTTGCGAAGATCTTCTTTTACAAGTAGCGGAAAGACACTACATGCATCAACAAGTTCCGGTCGATGAACTTCCACGCCCTTTAAAACCTCTCTTGTCTGTAGATCTCCTGGATTAAGAGTAAAAAGCGATATATCATGTCCCATCGCGATATACTCTCTTGTAATATTCTCCGCATATGTCCCCAAACCACCCACGATACGAGGTGGATACTCCCATACAAAAAAACCTATTTTCAACTGAATTCCCCCCAATAACCTTCCAATTGTTATGCTCTATTCGTACGCATCCATAATAAGAGTTTGCCGCTAAAGCTTTTTATAAGTATTAAGAGTCATATCTGCTATCTTCTCCCAACGATAGATACTCTCAACCCTCTTTCTGCCTTCTTGACCCATACTTCTAATAGTGTCAGGTCTACAAATCAACTCATTTATACACCATGCCAGAGATTCGGGGTATTGATAGGCCCTTATTCCGGTTACAAAGTTATCAATAAGCGGTACTGCTTCCGTACCAATCACTGGTTTACCGGCATCCCATGCTTCTAACGCTGCGATTCCAAAGGGTTCGTTTCTACTTGGCATACAGAATATATCACAAGAATTAAGCAAACTCTTCAGATCCGCATCACTTACATATCCCGGGAAAACACAAGCATGATCAACACCAAGATTTGATGCTCGATATTCACATACCTGTCGAAGGTTGCCCTCCCCTGCAAATATAAATCTTGTATCCCAACGCCTATTCAGTACATGAGGCACGGCTTCAACAAGAAGATCTGGACCCTTCTGATGGGCCATTCTCCCAACAAAAAGTACCAAAGGAGCAAGTGGGTGAATTCCCCAATTATTTTTAATTTTACCTGCGTTCACCTTTAATCTCATCGACCCTGCATCAATACCATTCGGAATGATATTCATCTTGTAATCAGGAATCTGAAATAGATTCTTCACTTCATTTTTCAGGTTATCCGATGTCACTATTATCTCGGATGATTCATAACCTCCTAGCCATTCCCTGTGTGATATCTCTCTTGATTCATCCGAGTATGAATAGTTGTTTCCGTTTCTGCCCCATTCGGTACTATGGTATGTGAAGACAAACGGATATCCTCTTAATCTCTTCAGCTCACATAAAGCCGTAACAGGGTGCCAATCGTGGCCATGTAGGATATCAAAACGTCCAAAAATCTTCTCAACAGCATGTATTCTGTCTACCATAGATTCACACATGCGATCCATCTGGTGAACTATACCACCCGATTCATCATGTTTACATCTCTGATAGTGAACACCGTTTATCTCGTCATATTCCCGTCTCCAACCCCTTCTTGTGAAGATATGCACTTCGTGGTTCTTAGCAAGCTCTTCTGATAACCTGGTGATATGCGGTGATATCCCTCCGACTTTTATCGAGTGTTCACTCTCCCAAGAAAACATGCCTATCTTTAATGTTTCCATATTCACCACAATAGGTGTATTTATACACTTCTAAACATAAAACTTTGCCACGTTGCTATTTCTAAATTATTAAAAGTTTAATTATGAATACCTAAATTGATCTTCTGTGATAGAGATAACGTACTCTCTACGAGTCTATCCTGCTGGAATTTTGGTTAGATATTTCTCAAGTCCGCGAATCCCTTTCATCTCCCGTCTCTTCTCTTAAATCTACCCTCTAATTTTCAATTTACATCTTTTTAAAAAATTACCCTTTCATTGTTTTTACCATAAATAAAATTTAACCATTTTTTGGATCCAACCATCTATGTATCTTATTCAATCATTTCGATCTTCTATGATCTTTCTACACAAATCCCTCATTGTACAATCTAAAGATCTGAGGTATCACGACTCCATTTGGACAGAGGGTACAATGCCTACAATTTTTGCATAAGATAGGGCTAAGTTACTCGTACTACTCACGTACTTTATCAACAATCGACAGATCTTCTTTAGTAATTTTTTGGTTATAAATCATTGGCATTTGAAATAATCTCCTTGACCTGCGAAGTAGTGCTCAATTGTTCAAGGCAAAAACCCTACCACAACATTATTAAACCCTGTTACCATATATACGATTTGAGAGAAAAAAAGAGGTTAGGTAATATTATGATCATTACATTCATCAACTTGAAAATCGTGGTTATAGAAGAATAAGGCGTTATCTACGACTTTTTTTTACCTAACAAAAGGAGGTATGTACTATGCAAAATAGTGATACGACAAAGTATGTTATTTATGCAAATATAAATGCAGAAG
>JAXHUQ010000118.1:0-4571 GCA_034189535.1 Halobacteriota archaeon
ATAAATTAAACTGTTTTAGTTTGTCTAACAACCGATAAATACTTTATTTGTGGCTGGAATGGAGAAGAATTATGTTTGACAGGGGTGCATATTATTGGTTATCGGGTAATTGTGGGACAGGTTCTGTTATTTATAAAATTGTTCACTCGTTAGGTTCTGATAAATTAATTGAAATTGTGGAGAAAGTTTGTGATGAAACTGGTACTCCGGCATCTTCCATAGTAAAACATGGGATTTTAATGTGCTATGATAAAAATATACAAGTTAATGAACTTGCAAAAAGAATTAACGAAAGTGACTTTTCTGAGATAGCAGAAAGAGCAATAAAAATTATAGTTGTTGATCATTGTTCTTTACATCAAATCAATTATACAGATAAACAACGTATAGGAGCAAAATTAGGAATTCCGGCAAAAAAACTTTTAACAAGCGGTCATAAAGAATCATGAATAGGATTCATATCATATTATTACTGTAGAACAACAGCGGATAAAAAGGAATTAAAGATGGCTTCAAATTGTCTTCGCCAACTTCTTTTATCCATGAAACGCTATATATAAAACACTTAAAAGATGAAATCCATAAAATAAAACAAAATATTCAACCAACCGCCCCGTGGATGCCCACGCTATTCAGTCCGAGCGTGAACTGGTAGGAGCTTCCCAAACCAGATATATTTAAAATTGTCCCTTTTCCAACAGTATCATTTCATTATAAAAATCTATTTATGCAATTATAAATCATTATATGGATGACCAATAAAGGAAGGGTTACAGATGAATGAAGGTATGAGTTATGCAGATAAGCCCTGGTTAAAGAACTACAAGGTATTGGGCCTTCCGACGACCCTTGAACCTTATCCCAAGGTACCACTCTTCAATTTTTTAGATGATACGGCAAGAGATTGCCCAAACAGCCCAGTATGCACCTATCTTGGCAAGAAGTTGACATATAAAGAGATGGCAGATGATGTCAATAAGCTTGCTACTGCTCTTGCGAAGTTAGGTGTTAAAAAAGGTGATAAAGTCGCTACTATTCTCCCAAACAGCCCACAGTTTGTTATATGTGATTATGCAATAATGAAGGCAGGAGGGGCAAATGTTCCATGTAGCCCACTTCACAAAGCAAAGGATCTTGAATACGAGCTCGGAGAAGCGGGTGTTGAGACCATTATATGTATCGATAGCTCTCTTGATCTCATCAGATCGATAGTCGATAAGACTAGTATTGAAAATATTATAATCACGTCAGAGGAGGACTATTCACTCGAAGAAAAACTTCATCACGAGGAGGTACCCGGCACTTATCAACTTATGAACCTCATAAAAAATACTGAGCCAAATCCACCTGTTGTAGATATTGATCCCCAGAAAGATCTTGCAGAGGTTCCTTTTACAGGTGGTGCAACAGGTATGCCAAAAGGCGTTATGCTTACCCATTACAACATGGCATGCAATGTATTGCAAGTATTTCCCGGTCTGCTTGGAGGTCTTGGACTCACGGATGCTATCAAGGGAAACGGAGCAATGCTTTTACCATTACCTTTCTTCCATCAATACGGACATTGGGCGATGCATACTGCCGTTTATATGGGGTTCAACATGCTACTTGTCCCTGATCCGAGGGATACGGATATGATGATCGATCTGATGAAAAAGTACCGTCCCCTGATGAATATCGGTGTCCCGACTCAGTTCATGAGGCTCGCATCAAAAGAGCTTGGGCGTATAGGCGTACTTAGTGCTTCAGGTTCTGCTGCTCTCCCACCCGAAGTTGCAGATAAGTATGAGAAGGAGGCGGGTGCTCCTGTCACCGAAGGGTATGGGCTTACTGAGACGAGTCCGGTGACTCATCTTAACCTCTCAACGATAACGAAACTTTTGGGCGGAAAAAGGGTTGTCAGTGTCGTGGGAAGGTTCTCAGGTATTCTTCCACCCATAATAAAGATTGCAGTGGCAATTGTTGGTGGTGAACGGTTACTTAGAGGTGCAACCAGGTTTATGCCACTTCTTACAAACCTATCGAAGAGAACCGGTGGTAAAAAATCGGAGAAAAGGGCTTCTATCGGAATACCCACTGTCGATACTGAGATAAGACTTATAGATCCAGAGACCGGTAAAGACGTTCCCGTTGGAGAGGTGGGTGAGATGATCATACGTGGTCCTCAGGTTATGCTTGGGTACTGGCCAACACCCGGTAACGGACTTATCGACGGATGGCTCCATACCGGTGATCTTGTTAAGATGGATGAAGACGGTTACTTCTATCTCGTTGATCGTACAAAGGATATGATAAACGTATCAGGGCTCAAGGTCTACTCAAGGGTAGTTGATGATGTTCTCTTTGCACACCCTGCAGTCGAGGTGGCAGGAGCAATAGGTATTCCGGATCCCGAACGTCCCGGAAGTGAGCGCATAAAAGCCTTTATAAAACTGAAGGAAGGCTATGAAGGAAAAGTCACGGAAGATGATATACGTGAGTTCTGCAAGGAAAAACTCCCACCATACGCCGTACCAAAGTTCATTGAGTTCAGGGAGAACCTTCCACTTACTGTAACCGAGAAGATCTTCAAGAAGGAACTCAGAGAAGAGGAGTTGAAGAAGATGGGGGCCCAGTAGGGCCAAATCTCATTCTTCTTACCAATTTTTAAAATGATAAATGTTGGTCTTACTGGCGGTATTGCAACCGGAAAGAGCCTGGTTTCAAAGTTCTTTAAAGAGCTTGGAGCTTACATCATAGATTATGACCAGGTCAGTCGTGAGATAGTCGAACCTGACCAGAATGTCTGGAAACGGATAGTCGAATATTTTGGCGATGATATCCTGAATTCAGATCGATCAATCGATCGTGAGAAGCTAGGGAAGATAGTATTTGATAATCCTGAAAAGAGAAAGGAGCTCGAGGCTATCACTCATCCTGAGATATTTATTGAGGTGAGAAGGAGGGTGAGTGATATAAAAAAGGCTGATTCTGACGCCTTGATAATCCAGGATATCCCACTCTTGTTCGAGGCCAAGCTTGAGAAGACAGTTGATAAGATCATTGTTGTCAGGACCAGTGCAGCGATTCAGAAGAAGAGACTTATGGACCGGGATGGATTTAGTGAGTCTGATGCAGAGAAGCGATTGAAAGCACAGATGCCGCTTGATGAAAAAGTGAAGCTTGCAGACTTTGTGATAAGTAACGACGGCACGGTCTCGGAGACAAAAAAGGCAGTAAAAGATCTATTTCTGGCCCTAAAAAGCTGACTCTTTATTTAAAATTCTTGCTTAAAGTACGGGATTATCTTCTTGCCATATGTCTCAAGTATCTTTTCGTGGTCAGGTCCCCTGTTCACCAAAATGAAGTGATTCACACCCGAACGGATGTATCTCTCGATCTGTTTCATACAGTCCTCAAGCGTCCCGACTACGTTGAAGTCGTATACTGCATCTTTAGGAATCGAGGCAGCAAATCTTGCAAGTCCTGCAAGACTTTCAGGAGTTGATGAGGACAGTAAGTCGTGAGAAACTTCAGGAAATTTAAGATTCGGGTACGCCGCCCTCACTTTATCAGGCATTGTTGCATAGTTTACTCTGTATGGATTTACGCAATCAAATGCCTCTTTTTTATCACCAGATATTGCTGTTGAGAGGAGGAGCGATGTATCTATCTCAGTGAGGTCTCTATTCGCCTCTTCTGTCCCTACGTGGACATCTTTTAGATGATCTCTATAAGTATCGGGCGTCTCCAAAAAAGGCATCCAACCGTCACCAATCCTACCTGTAAGTCTTCTGGTCTTTGGGCTGTTACTTCCGATATAGAACGGCACTTTCCCAACAGGTTTTACCTGCAAGAAGGCATCTTTTAGTTCGAAGAAGTCTCCATCGTAAGTCACCTTCTTCTCATTAAGTAGCCTTCTGATGATCTCAACTGATTCAGTCATCTTCGCAACCGGCCTTTCAAAATCGATTCCGAAGGCTTTCACATTCATCGACTCGCCCGGGCCCATCCCAAGTGCAACTCTACCATTTGAAATCCTGTCAATAGTTGCAAGTATCTGGGCAAATACTGCCGGATGCCTCCGATGAGGATCAGATACACATGTTCCGAGCATCATATCCTTGGTTATCATGGAGATGGCAGAAAGAACGCTCCATGCGTCAGGTACAAAACCGGGTCTCATCATAACTAGGTGATCCGCAATCCATATTGAGTCAAAGCCATTCTTCTCCGCAAGTCTTGTATGCTTGAAGACCTCATCGATCGGTTGAGTAGGGGTGGGAATCATAAGACCAAACTTTACAGCGGGCATGAAGGTAGATGGCCTCTCCACTACAATAGGTTTTTGATTAAGGATAATAAATAATTAACTTTATATATTTTAAACTCTAACTGTGGGCCTATATATAAATCCGAGGTGAAAAACATGCAAAAAATATTAATAAAGGTAGTAGCATCGCTCTTTGTATCAGTGCTACTGATATCTGCCTTTCCGGTGGGGGCAGACACAATGGGGGATGTGACCTCATGGGTAAATGTTGAGTCTACTCCGATACCGCAGGTCATGGTAAAGGGTTATGAGGTTTACC
>JAXHUQ010000119.1:0-4527 GCA_034189535.1 Halobacteriota archaeon
ATTCCGACAAATCTTGATGCCCTCTCCTCGATCTCTTCCTCCTCCTCTTCAGATATTGTGTCCTGCCTTCTAAGCCGCCAGATCAGTACAAGTCCTGATAGCGATTCGACTACGCTATCCAACCCAAATCCGATGAGTGCGATACTATTTACCATCCCACCGGCGATTATGGATGCGATAGCTTCGAGTATATTGTAAACGATAGTGAAATATTCATAGTGGAGTGCTCTTTCGTATCTCTTATCCTTCACTTTTTTACCTCGTTTATATATGTCCGGAACCACTTCTTATACCGGTATTTCTAATAATAAGGCATATAAGTGATGCACTATTATATTATAACAATTGTTAATTAGATTGGGTTGATCAAATATTCTTTAGAATTTTTGGAAAATCTCTTTTGAAGAGGAGATCTCGGATTGCCATTGCTGTTATTTCCATGATTATGGGGCGGCGATTGCAACAGCGCTTCTCAGTGTCTCTCTTGATGTAAGTGATAAGGTCGGATATGAGTTCCGAAAGTACGGTGCCAATCTGATGGTTGTTCCGGAATCTGATACTATAGAGGTCGGATTTCCCGGAGTCGACTTCGGTTCTGTCACCGAGCAGAGGTATATAAACGATATCTAGATATTAGAGCCTTACTCACCACAGGACGATCCCGTTTTCAACACCGGAATCAGGACAATCAGTCCATAATGGATCATAAACGGGAGCTGGATTGAGAATTCTGAGGATGAGTCGAGTGCGATGATTGGAAAGAATGTAGCTGAGAAGCTCGGACTGAATATTGGGGATACCTTCACAGTTAAGTATTCCGAGAACCTTGAAGGGGTGAAAAGACAATCTTGAAATATCCCACATCTTATTTTAGTCTGGAACAATATACTTACATGGATGATGAAGACCCTATCATCAATTGGCTGCTTGATGGTGATGTATCAATTCAATACCCAAGTCCATAGGGACTTTCTAAGATCCGATAAGCAGGCTCTTAATAAGCTTCAGAAACGTATTGCAGAAGAGGGATGGGGAGCGAGATTTCTTGCAGAGAGAAGAGACAACGGTCATTGGGGAAAGTGGTTCTATCAACCCAAATGGATATCAACACATTTCAGTCCCACAGAACAGGAGAGATTATCGATAAGAAGATGCTTATGCTATCGTATCCCTCAAGGTGGAGATATGATATATTGAGAGCCCTTGACTTCTTCCAAGAAGCAGGAATAGATTACGATGAAAGGATGAATCCTGCCATTGAAATTCTTCTAAAGAAAAGGAGAAAGGACGGGAGATGGCCCTTACAGATGAAGCACAAGGGGCAGGTTCATTTTGATATGGAAGAGACAGGAAAGCCAAGCAGGTGGAATACTCTAAGGGTCATGAGGGTGTTGAGGTGGTTTAAGATATATTAAATCAAAGAAGATCGGTTTATAACAATTCTTACGCTTCCGCCCAATCACGTGCCAATAAAGCCGCCTGTTCCAATACTGTTTCAGTTGCCTTCTTCTGTTTGTCTGGAGGATAGCCATATTTTTTTAGAATTCTTTTTACCATAACTCTTAATTTTGCCTGAACGCTCTCCCTTAAGGTCCAGTCTATTGTTACGTTTTTTCTTATTGTTTCTGTCAGTTCAATCGCAATTTTTCTCAAGGTTTCATCCCCCAGAATTTTAACTGCACTGTCACTTACTCCCAAAGCATCATAAAATGCAATCTCATCATCACTTAAGTCCAGGCCTTCTCCTCGCTTCCGGTCTTCACGCATCTTCTTTGCAAGTTCAATCAGCTCATCTATTACTTGCGCAGCTTCGATATTTCTGTTTGTGTATTTTATTATCGTTTTTTCTAGCATTTCTCTAAATGAGCGGGCTTGAATGAGGTTCTTCTTCATTTTTATTTTTAGTTCATCATTGAGGAGTTTTTTAAGCATCTCAAAGGCAAGATTCTTCTGAGGCATCTCCCTCACCTCTTCTAGGAATCCATCTGACAAAATAGAGATATCCGGTTTTTCTATTCCTGCCGCTTCAAAGATATCGACTATCCTGTCCGAGATGATTGCTTTTGACAAAATTTGATTTATAGACGAATCCAGATCTTCCTGATATCTCCCCTTTGTCTCTGTATGTTTTACAATTGCTGATTTAACCGCCTGGAAGAATCCGACTTCTTCTTTTATCTTCATCGCTTCTTCATGGGGAACTGAGAGGGAAAATGCCCGGAGCAACTCAGTTACAGACCTGATATATCTCTCTTTGCCATCTTCGTGTTGAAGAATGAACTCCATTGCCTGTGGTATCAACGCAATCCGTTCCTTTGGTTCCATGGTGAAGAAGCTTTTATAATCGAATCCGTGAAACATTTCAGCCAAAATCTCATATCTTTCAAGCATCAGTGCAACTGCTTCTTCTTGATCAAAGGTCGGTTTACCTTCTCCTCCACTCTCGGTATATTCAGCCAGGGCCTTTTTCAACTCATATGCGACACCAATATAATCAATGATCAATCCGCCCTGCTTATCCTTGAAAACCCGGTTTACCCTCGCTATCGCTTGCATTAAACCATGCCCTCTCATGGGTTTATCAAGATACATAGAATGAAGGCTGGGAACGTCAAAACCTGTAAGCCACATATCTCGAACAATGGCTATTTTGAGCGGATCATCGGGATCTTTAAATCTATCACCTATCTTCCTCCTGCGTGGTTTGCTCCTTATGTGTTCCTGCCAATCCTTTTTATCGCTTGCAGAGCCAGTCATGATCACTTTAATGAACCCTTTGTCATCATCCGGATTGTGCCACTCAGGCCTCAGTTTAATGATTTCGTTGTATAAATCAACACAGATTCTCCTGCTCATGCAGACAATCATTGCTTTACCATCAATAACCTCAAGACGCTCTTCAAAATGATTTACGATATCCTTTGCAATTCTTTCCAATCTCTTCTTGCTTCCTACGACTTTTTCAAGTCTGGCCCATTTACTCTTGAGCATCTCCTTTCTTGCAACTTCTTCTCCCTCGGTAACCTCTTCAAATTCTTCGTCAATTTTGGGTCTTTCTTCAGGTTTCAGATCCAATTTTGCAAGTCTGCTCTCGTAGTATATCCTCACCGTTGCACCATCATCTACTGATTTTTCAATATCATAGATATCAACGTACTCCCCAAATACTGCTGGTGTGCTTCTGTCTGCCGTCTCAATTGGCGTTCCTGTAAAACCTATAAAAGAAGCATTTGGTAGAGCGTCACGAATGTACTTGGCATAACCAAAAGCAAGCAATGCTTCGTCTTCTTTCTTTGATATTTTGGCCTTAAAACCGTATTGACTTCGATGAGCTTCATCGGCGATAATAACGATATTTTCCCTCTCTGAAAGAAGCGGATACTTCTCCTTTTGTTCATCAGGGGAAAATTTCTGTATTGTTGTAAAAACAACACCTCCGGATGATACCTTGAGAAGTTCCTTTAGTTTGGGCCTTGAATCGGCCTGAACAGGCTTTTGTCGTAAGAGTTCCTGGCACCTGCTAAACGTTCCAAATAATTGATCATCCAAATCATTTCTATCAGTTAAGACAACTATGGTTGGGTTATCCATCTCAAGAACTAATTTTCCTGTATAAAAGACCATAATAAGGCTCTTTCCTGACCCTTGAGTATGCCAGACAATACCTGCTTTTCTACCTCCTTTTGTTGCTTCAAGTGTTGACTTCAGTGCCTTATTCACTGCATGATACTGATGATATGCAGCCAACTTCTTCACAAGTTTCTTCTCTTTTTCAAATACGACGAAATGCCTCACAAGGTCAAGCAATCGGTTCTTATCAAACATTCCTCGCAGTAGAATTTCAAGCTGAATCAAGTTTTGTGGAGGATCTGAACCATCTATCGTTTTCCAGGGCATGAACCGATCTTTATTTGACGTTAGCGTCCCTGCTCTTGATTCCAGACCGTCGCTGACGACAAGAATCTCATTATATTTGAAGAGTGAGGGGATCTGGTCTTTATAGGTCTGTAACTGATCAAAAGCTTTCCAGATTGTTGCCTCTTCATCTGCAGGATTTTTAAGTTCGATAACTATCAGTGGTAATCCATTCACAAAAATGATTATATCCGGCCTTCTATTGTTGTTATCCTCAATAACTGTAAACTGATTTACCGCTAAGAAATCATTCTTACCTGGATCTTTAAAGTCGAAGGGCCAGACTTTATCTCCTGCAATCCTTCCGTCTTCTCTGCGGTATTCGACGTCAATTCCATTTACAAGCATCTTATGGAATGCATGATTATTTGCAACAAGTTCCGGACTATCTGTCCTCATAACTTTTTTGAGCGCTTCTTCTCTTGCCTCAAGAGGGATACCCGGATTGATCCGATCTATCGCATCTTTCAATCTTTCAATTAGGATAACTTCAGAGAACTTCGAATAACCCATTTTTCACACGCACCACATAAGATATCCCACACCTTCAAAAAACACCATTCCCGTTTTACCTCATTACACCGCGTTTCACCCAATTTCTCCAATCAACAT
>JAXHUQ010000012.1:0-27233 GCA_034189535.1 Halobacteriota archaeon
ACTCTTTTGTACTCTTCACGAAGTGCAAAATCAGTTAAGGATTCCATGTATTATAGGTGTCAATGGGATACGATATAGTTCACTGTATTAAGTATTGGTTGGGGTTTTTCGAAGTTCTCAAGAGGGATTAAATCTTTTTTCGGACGTAAAAGACGGTGATGAGATAAAGCTTTGGAGATGGGAGGTGTAATCCGGGTGATTATTCATTCAGATTTCAGACTGTATCGAAAAAGAATTAAGATAACCACCAGATAAGAGATGTCATTGAGGATTGGCTGGAGATGAATAAATGCCTGTAATATATCAAGCCGAATTTAGATATGATGAGGTAAAAGGTAAAGAAAAAATCATTCTTATCTGGACAGGACCGGAGGGCACCCAAAAAACTGATTCTTTCGACTCTAAAGATATCAAAGATATTGAAGTACAGTGTCATGATTTAAGGTGGGATGCAAGGGGTTTATCCCAACAAATTGGAAAAAAGCTCTTTGATATTCTTGATGGAGGTGGCAAAAGATTGATTGGGGCATTAAAAGAGGCTGATGATTATGGTGAAACGCTTCAACTTCATATAAGATCCGGTGGTCTTGCATCCAAATTACCATTCGAATTACTCTACCACGGCGATTTCCTCGTTCCCTCAAGGATACATCTTGTAAGAAGAGTCTCGGATCGTGGCATAAAAAAGAAACCAGAACCAGAGAATCGCCCCCTCAAGATACTTTTCATGGCGTGCTCACCTCGAGATACTTATCCTGTCCTTCACTTTGAAAAGGAAGAGGAAGAGATATTTAAAATCGCAAAGGATCTTCCAGTGGAGATCGATGTGGAGGATACAGGATCGCTTGAAGGCCTTGCTGAGCGACTTGTAGATAATAAATACGATGTAATCCATATCACAGGTCATGCAGACATCGATAAGAATGGGATGCCGTTCTTCTACATGGAGGACGAAGAGGGTAATCGCAGGAGGGTAACGCCTTCAAAACTTCAAGAAACGCTCAGCCTTAACCTGCCAAGACTGCTTTTCCTCTCCGGTTGCAGAACAGGAGAGACTCCTTTGCATGCAGCAGCTATCTCCTTTGCAGATCATCTTGTTTTAGAAGGTATCCCCACAGTCCTTGGTTGGGGATTACCGGTATCAGATGTGGGTGCAAGCATAGCCGCAGAGGTAATATATTTTGATTTAAGCCGGGGAGAAAATATACTTGAGGCGGTGAATAGATCTCGAAAGGAGCTCTTAAAATACCATAAAAAAGATTGGTCGCTTCTTCGTCTCTTCTGCGATGGAACGCCCCTCAATGTAGCTTTGGTTGAAAGAGGTCAGAAAAAACGCCCAAAGAAAAGAGATCTTCAGCACAAATACCTTGTGAACAGTCAGGTTAAAGTCCTCAAAGAGGGTTTTGTAGGAAGAAGATGGCAGATACAGCAGGGAATAAGGTGTTTGAAAAGTGATGAAGAAAAAGTTGGCTTACTCCTACACGGAACCGGTGGACTTGGTAAGAGCTGTCTTGCCGGTAAATTATGTGAGCGTTTCAAGGATCATACCTTGATTATCGTTCACGGTAAACTGAATACGGTTACATTTTATGAAGCGTTGAAAGACGCTTTCATCAGGGGTGGATATGACAAAGCCTTGAAGATGTTAGAGGCAAGAGATGAAAAAGAAAAAAAAGAGGATATTACAGATAAGATTAGAAGATTGTGCTCATCTGCCTTTCAAAATAGGAACTATCTAATATTGCTTGACGATTTTGAAAAGAATCTTTCGGGAATAAGTGGTTCAGAAGAAGATGATATAAAAATCACTCAAGATGCAGAACCCATCTTGGAATCACTACTAACATTTTTACCAGATAGCGTCAAGATGACCCAACTTATAATCACCTCACGCTATACCTTTCCCATTACATTTGAAGGAAAGGATCTTGCCTGCGAAAGGCTCGAATCAATCGGTTTAACAAGTTTTCGTGGTGCCGACGAGGTGAAGAAGGCCTATGAACTCAAAAATATCCCGAACTGTGAAGATCATGTCAAACAGCAACTTATCGAGGCAGGACGTGGAAATCCAAGGTTGATGGAAGCACTTGACACTCTGGTTGGAAATGTTAAGGGTTTGGACATCGATTCACTCTTATCCAAGGTTAAAGGTAAGAAGGATGAATTCGTTCAGGATCTGGTTTTAAATGAGATATTAAAAGCCCAGCCAGAAGATCTTCAAAATCTTTTGCACAGGTCCGCTGTTTATAGACTACCGGTTCATAAAAAAGGAATTGAAAATGTCTCTTTTGATTTGGCTGATTGGGAATCACATCTTGATAAAGCGGTTCATATCAGTCTGATTGAGGCCGACACAACACTCAAAAATAATGCCTGGTATTTTGTCTCACCACTTTTAAGAGAAGATATATTTTGTTTCCTTGACGAAGGTGAAAGTGTAAAATGTCACAAAGGGGCGACCTCTTACTATCAGGAGGTTCTATCAAGCCCGGAATATTATAATCCTTTGCTGGCAGAAGAGTTGATCGAGCATGCTCTTAGATGTGGAGAATGTGGGATTGCCATTGAAGAAGGAGCTAGATTACTGTCATACCTACGTCTATCTCTTGCCTATGATGATGCTTTAACATGGGGTGAGTATATCCTTTCCCGAATTCAGGAATCTAAAAAGGATGAAAAATATGCTTTGTTCATATCCGAACTCGCAGCGATACATCACTATAAAGGGGGCGATAAAAAAGCATTAGGGTACTTTGAAGAGGCTCTTTCAATTGATAAGGAAGTCTACGGCGAGAGGCATCCGAATGTGGCAAGAGACCTCAACAACATCGGCGGGGAATGGCGTACACTCGGAGATCCAAAAAAAGCAATAGAGTACTACAAGCAGGCTCTTTCAATTGATAAGAAAGTCTACGGCGACAGGCATCCAAGTGTGGCAACAGACCTCAACAACATTGGCATGGCATGGTATTCACTTGGAAATCCGAAAAAAGCAATAGAGTACTACAAGCAGGCTCTTTCAATTGATAAGAAAGTCTACGGCGACAGGCATCCAAGTGTGGCAACAGACCTCAACAACATCGGCGGGGCATGGCGTGCACTTGGAGAGGTGGAGAAAGCAATAGAGTACTACAAGCAGGCTCTTTCAATTGATAAGGAAGTCTACGGTGAGAGGCATCCGAATGTGGCAAGAGACCTCAACAACATCGGCGGGGCATGGAACGTCCTTGGAGAGGGGGAGAAAGCAATAGAGTACTACGAACAGGCTCTTTCAATTGATAAGGAAGTCTACGGCAAGTGGCATCCGGATGTGGCAGCAATGCTCAACAACATCGGAGGGGTATATTATACTTTCGGTGATTTACAACGGGCAAAAGAGTACATCCAGCAGGCATACGATATGTTTATAGAGTTCTTTGGAGATGATCATCCAGATACCAGAAATGCAAAAATGGGGCTGGATTTGTTAGGTGCGGCGGAGAAGAAAAGTTGAATATGATCTTTTAGAAGAAAAAAGTAACTGGATTGAAGGGGTCTACCAAAATTTTAATTCACCCCTGAATATACTCACCAAGCTCCACCCTCCAATACAGGAATCGTACGATACTCAGAGTACCAATTTCATCTTCATAATAAGTGCATTTTTATCATCAGTGAACATCTCAAACTCCGGCATGAGCAGTTTCATAAAGACCATCATATCATGCATCCCTTCTTTTTTGATCTTGCGGGTGATATAACGGTCTTTTATAATCCCCCACATTGAGAAGTTGACCATCTTGGGCTTCTCGCCCTCCTCGCCAAAGACAGTATCGAGAACAAGATTCGGTTTAGGATGAGTTCCTTCTTCCACATCCATCCCCAGTTCAGGCTTTTTTCTGAACTTAAGAATGGTGCTTGAGTCGCCAAATTTCATAAGAATTATCTTATCCTCCTTCTCTACCCACTCCGCAAGAACCTCCTTAAATTCAGGGTCATCCATCTTTGGTAGGATGAAATTGGACATCATATCTCCCATCATGGGTTGGATCATAGGTAGCATCATATCCATCATGCTGGAACCCTCGGAAAGATCGATCGATGCGGGAGTGGGGGCGGCGATACCAGCCTCACCGAGCTCAGGGTTCTCTAGCATCATATTTGTCATCTTGGTAAGCACGGATGATAAAGACTGCATCAGATTTGACATCGGTTGCATCAAAGGTGCAATAGATCCGGCTTCCTCCGGATTTTCGGCCATGTAATCGCTTATTGTCTTGACAAGAGAAGAGGTTGACTCGAGCATCTGAGCCAGTTGATTTGAGATGGGTATGAGCGATTGTATCAACTCATCATCTTCTACAAGGCCTGCAAGCATTGACTCATTTGCAGGCATGATAGATCCGATAAGAGGAGTAACCATCTCCATCATCTCCTTATCTCCGATTATGTCCTTGATGATTGTATCAACCATTGATATCATTGGCTGCATCATAGGAACCATCATCTTAAGAGACTCTGCATCTTTTGTGATCTCCGGCATCCTTGCTTCCATGGAAGGCATCATAGAGTCCATGAGAGTGACGACCGAATTCAGTAGCTCGGTATCTTTGATTATCTCGGGAGCCATCGATTGCATCATCGGCATCATGTTCTGCATCATCGGTAGGCGGGATCGCATCATTTTTGGATCTCCCATGCTATCCATCATCGATTTTACCCGTTCAGGATCTTCGGTCATGCGTTTGATCATCGATTTGATCATGTTGAGATTGGCAGGCGATGGATTCGATTTTTTGCTCTTTTCCACCTTTGGATCGGCAGGATTGTGTTTAGCCATGGCATCAAGACCTTTCCCAGTCAGTGAATATGAACTTGACTCCTCTTCTGTCATGCAAGTCAAATTATCATAAGTTCATATTAAACATTATCAAAATGATTTTTATTCAATCCTAATCATTTCATACTCTTTTGATCCGATTTTCAGCCTCTCTGCGGCATCGAGCTGGAATCCCGGGCTTGTCTCCCACATCCCACCTAGCTTCTCGTTTACACCCTCTGCCATAGAGTTTGGTAAGGCAGGAGAAGCATTAACAAGGTCTACTGATGCCATATCAATTGCAAGCGGATCGTCTGAAGCGAGTATACCGATATCAGGTGCAATCGGATTGTCTGAATAGGGACAACAATCGCATGCGGGCGTGATGTCCATGAGGAAATTGAAGTAATATAAATTCTCCTTACCGACCTTCTCTATCACACCTTTTGCACAGTCCACTATCCTATCTGACGTCTCCTGAGGTCCATTGAATCTTATACTGATGGCCCTGGGTTCACAGATCTCTACACATCCGTTACACTTGATGCACTTCTTCTCATCAAGAGCAATATCTTCACTGATCGCACCGGCGGGACACATCTTCACACACTTGCTGCATCTGTCGCATTTATCCATATCGATCTTAGGATAGCCTGTTATGTGTATGTCATACTTGGATCTCTTCGCAACACATCCGACTCCCATGTTCTTTATCGCTCCACCGAAGCCGCCTTCCATGTGACCTTTAAAGTGGGCAAGCGAGATTACTTTATCCGCTTCAGCAATCGCTTTTGCTACATATACTTCGCTCAGCTCTATTCCATCAATCTCTGTTCGTATGTGATCAAAACCCCACATACCATCGGCAATTATAATCGGTGCAGCAACCGTCTGTTGGGTGTAGCCGTTCTCCTCGGCGATGACTATCCTTCCGACAGCATGACTCCTATCATGCTTCATTCCCAGTCCACAACTCTCTGTAATAAACGGACGCCCCTCTTTATCCGCAACCATCTTTGCAACCTTTCTCATGAATACAGATCGTAGTGCCTTTGAAGTCCCGTAAACACCAAAGTGTGACTTGATTGCAACTATATCGCCTTCTTCAATAAAATCTAGTGCACCACTTGCTTCTATCAATCTCTCAAGCTTACTTACCGCACCCAGTCTGGGCTGATACCATCTTGCCTTTGACTCAACTACAGCCCTTGAGTCAACAAAATAAACCTTTGACATAAGACAACCTCCATTATTCAGCTCTTATAGTCTTCACAGACCTTCAAGAAGTTCAAGAGGATCTGTTCACCATCATTCGTATGGGAGACCTCCGGGTGGAACTGTACGCCGTAGATCGGAAGTTTTTCGTGTTTCATAGCCTCTATCTCACAGTGTTTTGATCTTGCGAGAAGTATGAAACCGGGGGGCATCCCTATCACCTCATCCGAATGGGATGACCATACCAACATCTTCTCCCCAAGACCCTTAAAGATATCACCTTCTTCTAATATCTCTATCTCGATCTGGGCATAGCCCCCTTGTGAGCCTATGTTTACTTTTCCACCCAATGTTTTTGCAATCAACTGGTGTCCAAGACATATTCCAAGAATTGGCAGTTCAATCTCATTGATAAAAATATCACTGTTTCCTGTACGGTCGATCGATGGACCTCCGCTCAAGATGAGCCCTTCCGGTTCATGCGAGATGACATCTTCCACAGTGAGTTCATTAGAGACCAATTTGGCATCAATATCCATATCTCTAAGAGACCTAAGTATCAGGTGGGTGAACTGGCCGTGGTTATTGAATACAAGTATCTGTGTCATGTGAATAGATCCTTAAGAGAGCTGAGTAGCTTCGGATTCTCTTTAGCAAGCTTTCTGAGAAGGCCGGTACCTGTAATCTCAGTAACATTGAGATCTTTGAGGGAATGCGCAAGAGAATTTAGCTCTTCGTCACCCCATTTCATATATATTCCTTTGACTTTATACATGAGTGTATTTGTTTTTCCGAAATCATTGTAGCATAATCTCTCATACTCTTTGAACCTCTCCGCGGTGAGATCCTCTTCAGACATCGCGTTTACAATGATTTTTCCGGCATATTCTCCTGATTTCATAGCATTTGCGATACCTCCACCTGTAATCGGATCCGAAAACCTTGCCGCATCTCCAACAAGTATTAACCCATCTCCAACTGTCGTATCAAGCGGTGCACTTAAAGGTACGCCTCCGAATATCATCTCCAGCACTTTTGCACCTGGAACAAACTTCTCAACGAACTTTAAGAGATGATCATATGCCCGCTTCTGATCACCTGACTCACTTCCCGGTATCCCCAGACCAACATTTGCACAATTATCACCCTTGGGAAATACCCAGGCGTATCCACCATATGCGATCTTAGTGCTGAGGTAGAATTTTATATATTCAGGATCAACATCAACATCTGTCATCAGGAACTGGGCACAGCTGTCGATATCGATCGGTTTCAAGGTTGTATCAATCCCGCCCCATCTTCCGACCTTCGATTCGACGCCATCGGCACCGATTACAACATCAGCTTTGACATCGTAAATATCACCCATTTGCCTAATTTTTGCACCTGTCACAGTGCCATTTGACCTTAGTAGTCCTGTTGCAGATGTCTTTACCATGACCTCCGCTCCTGCGTCGATTGCGCGATGAACAAGGACGCGATCGAATATCTTGCGCTCCAAAACGTAGCCAACCTCGCCACCTAAGAATTCTTCTGACATTGTGACCATCGTACCATCTGGAGCGAATATATTGGCACCTATAACCTCTGCACATATCCACTTCTTGTCGGGTTGGATGAACCTGTGCAAGCTCACCTTTCCTATTCCCTCGGCACAACGCACAGGCACACCGATCTCCTGACGTTTCTCAACCATAAGTACGTCCAGACCCTGATCAGCACATGTCTTTGCACATATCGAACCCGCAGGCCCTCCGCCAATGATCAATACATCATATCTATCTTTCATTATATCCCCTTTAGAAGCCAGTTGAACTCAATTTTATCCTACTTTTTAATCATCTAAAAACTTAGCTATAATGCCATATCTATAATCTGAGTCAAATCCATGAACTTTAGCTTAGAGTCAGCCTCTTTTATACAATCTGAAAGGTTTTGAGCACAGAACGGGCATGATGACACAAGTATATCGGCACCTGTCGCTTCAGCCTGTTTTACCCGGTGGATACCTGTCTCACTTGCAACATCAGGAAGGGCAGTCTTCATCCCTGCCCCGGCTCCGCAGCACCATGAGTTCTGTCTATTCTGAACCATCTCCTCTA
This sequence comes from Halobacteriota archaeon, assembly GCA_034189535.1. Lineage (GTDB taxonomy): Archaea > Halobacteriota > Syntropharchaeia > DAOWMC01 > DAOWMC01 > JAXHTN01. The sequence continues at coordinate 8,116 of JAXHUQ010000012.1, forward strand.
TCTCTATTCCGGGAATTTGACCAAGTATGGCCCTAGGTGCGTCATAAACGCCGCAATACCTACCTATATGGCACGGATCATGGTAGGTAACCTTCATCGGCACCTCTTTTGTGAATTTTATACTCCCATTCTTCAATAGCTTTGATATGAACTCACTGACATGCAAAACCTCTAACTTGCTCATATCTACAACTTTTGGATACTCCTTCACAAAAGCGCTGTAGCATCCTGCACATGAAGTAACTATTTTACTTACCCCTGTCTTCTCAAAGAGCCTCGCGTTCTCCCTTGCATATGCCTCGAACTGGTCGCGATCACCTATTCGAAGCGAAGGCCCTGCACAGCACTTCTCGTTCTTTCCGAGAATGCCCCAATCGACTCCTGCTCGGTTGAATATCTCAGCAGCTGTTGTCATCATCGCCTTTAGCTTCGGATCATAAGTCGTTGTACACCCGGCAAAGTAGAGAACGTCAGCGGTTTCCTTGTTGAGATCTTTTGCATTGAGACCTTTTGCCCACCTCTCACGGTCTGCTCTCGTACCACCCCAAGCGTTGTCAGTATTCGCTACATTCTTAAGGATTGCATTGTGGGCTTCAAGTGGGCCCCATCCTCTCTTCATCATATCTGCCCTGAGATCGATATACATATCAACGAAGGTCTTACCCATCCTCTTCACCTTCGCGCCGGGAGCGGAGTAGATCTCACAAAGGGCTGAACACGCACCGCACATTGTGCAGGAGTATATCGCCTTTTGTAGCTTGGGGCTATTTTCGGTAAGCTCACCTTCGATGATGGCTCGGATGAGTTCAAAGGTCCCAGGAGCATAGAACGTCTCCATCTTGAATTTGTTGCCTTTGGGACATATTGGGACCCAGTCCCCAACCTCATGAAACTCAGGATTAACACAAATTCTACAGTGCATACAGCTTGATGCAACCTCGTGCCAGTCTTCAAGATCCATATCTTTTCAACTCCTCAGAAGATGAACCTCCCTGGATTCATGATAGAATTTGGGTCAACCAGCATCTTGATCTTCTTTAAAAATTCACCTGTTGCACCCCATCTCTCAAGAGTAGCATCCAGTGTATCTGCATAAGGTCTGAACCAACCATATATGCCCATATCAAGAAGGTTCTCGACACACTCCTTTGTATATATCTTGAGCCCTTCCGGATTCTCGTTGGGATCAACAAGCACCGAGCGTTCGAGATATGTCTGCTGACCATGCCACGGTGCGCAGGTAATTCCTCCAAGAAGTGCACCCTCTGGATCGAGATCATGCTTAACTGCCACATCTTTGAACATCTGGTCATACTCCTTGTACCTGTTGAGCGGACCATAGAATGCAAGCGCATGATAGTAACCTCGTCTCAGCATGGTTGCATCTGCCCTACCTCCGGACTGCATGTCATCTTCATAAAAGAAGAAAAATCCGCCGGTGGTCTTAATTATTGAAGAGATGTCTCTACCACCCGCCTCCATGAATATCTTCCTAAGTGTCTTCTTGTAAAGGGTGAATCTATCCTTGAAGTCATCAAGAATACAGCCACCTACAAATGATTTTGGAAATAACGCTGCCATCTGCTCCATACGCTTCACAACCTGATCAGCAGATGCTTCACTCAAATTCTGCTCCATCCTCTCTGCCATGAGACCCATAAGAGCAGTAAAATCATCGAGGCTTCTGATCTTTGACATATCAGGAAGCGTTCCCATGGTGAGCTGGGTCGGGAGCTTGAGCTTCATCACCTCATCTATCGCCTCGATCTCCTTGTCAATATCATCAAAACCGAAGAAGTAGACCCAGACGTGTTTTGGATAGGGACGTAACTTTACTGTCATCTCGGTTACGACACCAAAGGCTCCAGGAACACCCTGAAACAGTCCTGTAAGATTTGGTCCGCCTCCTCTTGCATATGGACCGGCAGTGGGTTTAATTCCTGAAGACCCAGTCTTTATTACCTCACCTGAAGGAAGAATGATCTCCATTGAGAGGATATGATCGTCACCTTCGGATGAGTGTGTGAAATAGAGACCTCGGAGAAGGTAATTTGCAAATGCGCTGACCGTATCAGGTGCACTGGTATTGTTGGGCGAGAGCCCATACTTCATACATTCTACGGATAGCTGACCCGCTGTCACCCCAGGTTGAATCGTGGCAGTCATCATACTCGGACTGATCTCAAGGATGCGGTTCATCTCCCGCATGTCAAGGACGATACCCCCCTGTGTTGGAATGCAGAGCCCTCTAACATTTACTCCGGTAGCAAGCGGCACCACCGGCAACCTATACCTGTTTGCAAGTCGTAAAATCTCTCTGATCTGGTTTTTATCCCTAACCTTCACAATAAAATCAGGTCTTTGTGGAGGTACAAATAACCAGTTCTGGTCTCTAGAATAAGCAATAAGATCGGGGGCGTCATTGGTTGCACCCTCTACCCCCACTATATGTTGCAATGTTTTTAGAATCGATTCTTCACTTAACATTCCCGGAGGTTACAATGCTTGTGCAAGTATCTCGGTTATGTCCATGAATTTTAGATCTGAATCGGCTTCTTTTATCGCATCCATCAAGTTCTGTGCACAGAACGGACATGACGATACAAGCACTTCTGCACCTGTGTCTTCTGCCTGTTTTACCCTGTGCTGACCAGTCTCACTAGCCACGTCAGGTAGTGCGGTTCTCATCCCTGCGCCTGCTCCACAACACCAGGAATTCCTTCTGTTCTGGATCATCTCCTTTAATTCAATACCGGGAACAGCTCTGAGAATCGTCCTTGGTTCATCAAATACTCCGACGTACCTCCCTATGTGGCATGGGTCGTGATATGTGACCTTCATTGGGACTTCTTTTGTGAACTCGATCTTCTTCTCCTTGATAAGCCTTGCAATGAACTCCGTTACATGTAGGACTTCTATGCCGTCCATATCTGCAATCTCCGGGTATTCATTCTTGAATGTACTGTAGCATCCTGCACATGACGTTACAATAGTTTTAACACCTGTTTTCTTGAAGAGATCTATGTTCTCCTGAGCATATGCTTTGAACTGGTCACGATCGCCAACCCTAAGTGACGGCCCTGCACAGCACTTCTCATTCTTTCCGAGAATGCCCCAATCGACTCCTGCTCGGTTGAATATCTCAGCAGCTGTTGTCATCATCGCCTTCAGCTTCGGATCATAAGTCGTTGTACACCCGGCAAAGTAGAGAACGTCAGCGGTTTCCTTGTTGAGATCTTTTGCATTGAGACCTTTTGCCCACCTCTCACGGTCTGCTCTCGTACCACCCCAAGCGTTGTCAGTATTCGCTACATTCTTAAGGATTGCATTGTGGGCTTCAAGTGGGCCCCATCCTCTCTTCATCATATCTGCCCTGAGATCCTGCCAGATGTTGACAAATGTCTTACCCATCTTCTTACACTTCTGGCCTGGTGGAGAGTAGAGCTCACAGTGGTATGAACAGTAACCACACATCGTACATGAGTATATTACATGTTGAAGCCTTTCACTGTTCTCAGTTATCTCACCCTCGATCATGGCACGTATGATTTCATGTGCCCCACATGCGAAGAAGGACTCCATCTTGAACATATTTCCTTTTGGACATATGGGTAAGTTCTCATCACCAGTCATGTGAATATCTGATGATGTACAGGCCCTGCAGTGCACGCAACTACACGCAACATTATACCATTCTTCTAATTCCATCATAATCGATCACCTCTATTAGTAAACAAACTTCCCTGGATTCAGTATGTTGTTCGGATCTACAAGCATCTTCAGCCTCTTTATGAACTCACCGGTTGTACCCCATCTATCAAGTGTAACATCCATAACTTCCGCGTAGGGTCTGAACCAGCCGTATATACCACAATCCAGTATCTTCTGAACAAGATCTTCCGAGTAGCCTCTTATCTGTTCCAGCTGTACCGGATCGGTCGGGTCACACGTGAGAACTTCAAGCTCATAATAGGTCAACTGTCCGTTCCATGGTGCCTGAGGGATAGCAAGCAGACTTGCATCATACTGTGCACTGTAACCGTGCTCTTCGGCTGTCTTGTAATTTATGTCACGGTAGTCGATACATTTGTTAAGAGGCGCATAGAATGCGAAGCAGTGATAGTACCCTTTCTGAAGCATACCGGTCGTTATCCTTCCACCGGATGATAGCTCACTAAGACCACCCATACTTGCGATACCGAAGTTCTTTCCTTCGGTTACATCCTTACAGATACCTTGTGCAACCTTCTTGTTGACGTCCAGTCTCTCTTTTATCGTATCGGTGATCGTACATATCATCACAACCTTGGGAAGCATCTTTCTGACAGCTTCCTCACCCATACGATCGACCATCTCGGTCGGCAAGAATGTTATCAGAAGGTTGTCATCAATGATATCGATCTGTGTGGCAACTTTTGCATCCATGAGTCTCGTACCCACTTCAACAGCAGGTTCCCACTCATCATACCCATAAGCAACTCCGGCGTTGTATTTCGGATCGGGGTAAAGCTTTGCAGTCATCTCGGTTACAACACCAAATGAACCTGGTGAACCCATGAATAGCTCTGTAAGTCCCGGACCTCCACCTCTTGCATGTGGACCAGGTGCCCCTATAAGACCTCTTGAACCTGTCTTTATTATCTCACCTGACGGTAATACTACCTCCATACTTAGTATGTGGAAATTCCCATCACTTGAAGATGAGTGATAAAGGCCTATAAGTAGGTAATTTGCAAAGATAGAAGCCATATCCGGTGCACTTGTAAGTGCCGGTCTCACTCCATGTTTTCTGCACGCGGCTGATATCTGTGCAGATGTGACACCCGGTTGAATAGTCACAGTCATCATCTCGGTATTAACTTCAAGAATCTTGTTCATATCTCTCATATCAAGGATTATTCCTCCTTGTGTTGGGATGCAGAGGCCTCTTACATTTATTCCGGCAGCAAGAGGGACTATTGGTATCTTATGCCTGTTCGCAAAGCGGACTATCTCTCTAACTTCCTTCTTATCATGAACTTTCACAACATAATCGGGCAGATGCGGGTTGACGAAAGGCCAGTTCTGGTCCTTCTCATACGCAACCAGATCCACAATATGGGACGTTGCATTTGCGGGCCCAACAATCTGTCGGAGTGTGTTGAGGATTACATCTCCATTTGCCGTTTTTATAGAATCTTCCGTAGCCATTTTCTCCTCCAAATTTTAATGGTTTATAGTTATTGAGGAATTGTATAATCAGTATATATAAAAGTTCTTATTCTTTTTTTAGAAGGCAAGATAATCAACAGACATCGGGTCTCCGAATAAGTAACAAGGTAAAGGAGCCTAAAAACCTATCGGTGTGATCATCAATAGATCCTTCTTTGATGCAATTTCACTCAGAAGAGCAAGAGAATCGTTGAGCTCCTTCTCACCTACGGCACTTATGACGAGAGAGGCTGACGATCGTTCATCTATTCCCGGCATCGACAACTTCAGATCCACAACCTCTGCAAAACCGGTATTATCTACAGCATCAACGGTGTCCTTAATATCCGTATCAAGAATATGTCCGATAAGCATCACAAGAACCCTTTCTTTCAGTCGTTCTTCACCGACTCTGGCAACTATGATCCCGTCGCTCTTTAGCTTGTCAATGAGAGATTCCAATCTTTTTGAATCTATCTCTACGGTCACCTGAACCGGTAGCGTATGCCTTAGAGTCATCTTCTCACGATGATGAATGACACTTACTATGTTGGCACCGGATTCGGATACAGGCTTCAAGGCGAGTGCAAGTTGTCCAGGAATATCCCTAAGTTCCAGATCAAGTGATACTAACATATGTCAACCCAAGGGATTATAAGTGATATAGTGCTATATATATCCTTGCGTTTAATCTGCATTCACCAAAAGGAGTAGGAGAGATATATGTTAAATATCAACAGATACAAATGTGGATACTGCGGTACGTGTGTTGCTGTATGCAAATTTGATGCTATCGACCTGGTAGAGACATGGATCGAGATAAATGAAAAATGTGAAGATTGTAACACATGTGTTAAAGTCTGTCCTGTAGGTGCGCTGGAATCTGCTTGAAAGGATAGTTCAACAATGCAAGAAGATACAAAGAATACAATAATTGGTAGGGTGCCTATCGGTATCGAGGGTTTTGATGAGCTCTGTAATGGAGGTCTTCTCAGAAACAGGACATATCTGGTTTCAGGAACTTCAGGGGCGGGGAAAACAATATTCAGCCTACAATTCCTCTACAACGGGATAACCAAATTTGATGAACACGGGATATTTATTGCCACAGAGGAAAGGCCAAAGGCGATCCGTGAGAACGCAATGACATTCGGTTGGGATTTGAAGGCACTAGAGGATGAGGGCAAGCTAGTAATAATAGATGCAACATCTGCGAAGCTTGATATCGACTCTAATGAAAAGTATGTGGATATCAGGCCATTTGATATGAAGTTTATGGTCGATCAGATAATCAACATCCAGGATGAGATGGGCGCAAGGAGGGCGGTAGTCGACTCTTCGACATCTATCGGATTCTATATCCAGGATCCAGCAAAGATAAGAATAGAGCTGTTGAAGTTGAGCGTGACGATGGAGATGCTTGGTCTCACTACCTTCTTTACGTGTGAGATCGTTGATGAGTCTAATCCGAACAGATTCGGTGTAGAGAACTTCGTAACAGAGGGCACAATTGCCATGTATTATAAAAGAAGCGAGAACGAGAGGGTCCATAGCCTCGAGATTTATAAGATGAGGGGCTCATCTCATAGTAAGAAACTGCACCCTTATGATATAACACCCGAGGGGATTATCGTACACCCACACGATGAGATCTATAGCGGGTTCTGAAGAAGCTCACTTGATCATAAACTATCGACATCCAAACTTATTCCAAGTCGCTTCTCCAGCTTATCGATGGTATTCCCGTTCTTTCCAATTATCTTCGGGATATCCTGTTTATGAACGTATACCCTGGCCTTGCTATCGGACAGCATATCCACCTGGACATTCTCGACGTATCTTCCGGCCTCTTGCTCGATCCATCGCTCGGCAAGCCTTAATGAAGGGTTCTTCGCGAAAGTTTCCCTTGCAGGCATCACAACAATCTGTTCACCGTAGGTATATATTTCATACTCCAGAGCCCCCGTACTAAATTCCAAAACATCGATTACGGGACGCGCCAGATCGGATTCATACATACCTGAAGGGACCTTGACTGTAAACTCAAGATCGTAAACCTTCACGACTTTACCCGCATCGATGAAGATGACGGTGTCAACCACCTGAGGGATCATTCCGAGATCAAGTCTCCATATGACTCTTTGTAGCGCATCGATTGCGGTAGTTGAGTGCACTATCCCGATCATACCGACGCCAGAAGACCTCATATCTGCAAATATCTTAAAGTCATTATCCCTGCGCATTTCATCATATATCGTATAATCCGGCCTCACAAGAAGGAGTATATCTGCGGTGTTATTCATACTGCCTTCAAGTGCAGTGTACTGTGTTATTGCATCCGAGACCTGTAGATCTCTTGGAGATTCCATCGTTTTTACTATATATTTTACACTCAAAAGATCGGCGACACAGGCTGCAAAAGTTGATTTTCCGGCACCTGGAGGACCGGCTATAAGCACACCCCTCTGCCTCTTTGTCAGACGGTTTTTCAGTTCTTTACTGAGCTTATAATCATCAAGTTCTACATTTGCCACAGGACGTACTGCTGTGATCTCGATACCATCGGAGAACGGGGGGCGGGTTATGGCAATCCTTATCGTGCCTAGCTGAAGAACAACAGCTCCCCTCTTCTCGATCTCGATAAAACCTTTAGCATCCCTCTTGGTCTGTTCGATAAGTTCACGTGAGATGGCTTTAAGTTCCCTTTCCGTGAGGACTTTATCCCGTATCTTCTGAAGTTTCATCTTGCCGATCTTACCCCTCTTTGCCATCGGCACGACACCCTCCTTCAAATGAACAGACATCGTATTCTTCGAGAAGTAGCTCAGTATATGTAGGTGATTAATCTCTTGGGTCCTCTCTGGAGGTAGGTAAACAACATTCAGACCTTTCGCTTCTGCAACCTCGCTTTGGACCACATCGCTTGTAATAAATAGTGCTTCATAATCACAAGCTATGTCCCGAATCATTGAGTCGATCTCGCCACCGGATGCAAGCTTTATCTGATCAAGACTCGGGCGATCTCCGGTATAGATCATCTTGATCTTCCCGTCCTTTGCCATCATACTCAGTCTTTTGAGTTCCGCAAGCCCACTATATCCTATTTCTCTGCCTTGATTGGCCTGTTTTTCAAGTTCTGAGACTGCCGCTTCTGGAATGATAACTGTGGCCCCTTCGAACTCGCCACTCTCTATCCTGGCACTGATTCTACCATCAATAATGACACTTGTGTCAGGGACGAGAGTAATTTCCGATCCTTCGGCCATATCATCAGAGTTCATGGGGGGTATATTGCAACACTATAAGATAAGTTGTTGGGTATCTGACCCACCCACCCCCCATCCATAACTAAATACAAATCTTTTTTTAACTATAAGCCACATTTATCAATTAAAAATGGGGATGGATTTGCAGGAAACTATTTAAACAAATATTGGGATTTCTAATTCCATTAAAAGCCAATTAATCAGTATACAAGAGCATTTTAGAACTGGTAATCATTTAAATTAAAAAACCCTTCCTTAGGCATAATAGCCGCATAAAGTATGGGAATTATAATGATTTCATACCTGTCTTTACAAAATCGCTAAATTACAAGCCAGAAACAATTATAAAGAAACATAATGAGATATATTCTATAGAACAGACAAATATGGAGCTTAAATCTTACTAAAAAGTTAAATGATCCTATTTTACTAAAAAAATTTTGATGCGCCTTGTAGGCATCAAGGAGGTAAACTATAGGTTAACTATATAATCAATTAGAGTAGAATGTGTTGTAATTATGGCCAATGCTTCCGGGATCATTAAACTGTGTAAAAGCACCATAGAACACATACAAGAGGGCAGAATTAATAAAGGGAATGTCCTCGAATCTGCAAGAGTTGCTGCAATCCTTGCCATGAAGAGAACCTCAGAAGTAATTCCGATGAATCACATGAAGAGGATTTCAGGTATGACAATCGACTTTGAGGTCACTGATGATACGATAAATGTAGCCGTGGAGGTGAACTCTTCAGAGGATGATCTCCTCGAGATGGAAGCTTTATATGGTGTCAGTGTTGCTCTTCTCACAATCTGGGATATGGTTCAATCGGTTGAGAGTAGTGAAGGTGGCAACTACCCCCACATGTCCATCTATCGAACAGGAGTGACGGAAGATTCTGAGGAACCGCTACAATTTATACCCTCGACCGAGGATTCTGAGGTCGAAGTACCGATTGAAGATATTGAAAACAAGGTCGATAGAGAAAGCCTAAGGGAAATTCTTCAGATGGAGGGGCTGTCACACCTGATTGTGGAGGAGGATACCGAATTACAGTCGTCAATTGACACTCTGATTGAGGGTATCGGAGATGGTGTATCGATCGAAGATATCGATAGCAAGGTCAATAGAGATAGTTTTAAACAAATGCTTCAGATGGAGGGGCTGTCACACCCGATTGTAGAGGGAGAGGAAGAGCGTTCGACTGATCTTGAGAAGATATTTAAGGGAGATATTGAAGAGATTGCCCAAAGGATTCACATACGTGTGTGTAAACTGTACGTCTCGGTAAGCGATGAAGTTAACGTTATTCTGATATATTCGGCAGGGATCCTCTTCAGAATGACAGACGAAGAGATATATTCAGAGATATATGAGATGCTCTTTGATAAACTGGAGAAGCTCAACATGATCATCCCTCTCAACATAATTGTAAAGAAGGCATAGAAGATCCATGCCCTGTGCCTTAGTTAATATCAGACTATCTTTAGTTCTTTGAAGTCTTCTATATCCTTTACGAGTCTGTCAAGTTCATCGTCAGTCAGTTCCATTCTGTTCTTCATGTTCGAGAGTTCGGTGCTGAGCTGTCTTATCCTTATATGCATCAGATATATAAGAAACAGACATACAAGGATGCCTAGGAATAGTACAACCTCAATCATTTATTCTTCCCCCCGAAGAGTGTCCTTGCAAGCCGATCGGCAAAACCTTCCTTCTTTTCTTCCTTTACTCCTCCCTCGAATTCTTCTCCTGCAATAGAAGCTGCAATGCTCTTGAAGGCTACTGCTGCGGGAGAGTTTGCGGTTCTTACAACTATAGGTGTTTTGAAGGCTGCAGATGTTCTGACATTTGTGTCTTCAGGAACCGTACCAATGACCTTTGCACCTATCAGATCCCTCACTTTACTTGATGTGAGCTCACTCTTTTCGGTTCCGACCCGATTCAGAATTATTCCTCCTATAGACCCGCCGACCATCTCTGTGAGCACCTTTGTCTTGAGAGCATCAGCCATCGACGAAAGCTCTGGATTTACAACAAGTAGAACTTCATCTGCGATAGCCATTGGAATTATGGCATCCTTGCTGATCCCTGCAGGGGCATCTATTAACATGTAATCCGTGTTCTCAATAATGCTTGCCATTACGTCACGCAACCTCTCTGGATCGGAGTTTTGAAATCCTTGTAAGGATATCCCACTTGGTACGACTCTCAATCCTTTGGGCCCTTCATATATCGCTTGTCCTATCTCTGCCTTTCCTGATAATACTTCATGCAGGGTTATTGGACAATTTTCCATTCCAATTATGAGACCCAAATTTGCCATTCCAATATCCGCATCCATGATTATCGTTCTCTTGCCAAGCATTGCAAGAGCAGTACCGAGATTAACTGATGTAGTCGTTTTTCCGGTTCCACCTTTTCCGGAAGCAATGGTAAATACTTTTTCAACCATCTTCATACACCTCCATTTATTGTGTTACTCAATTGTTGCCTTAATTTCTTTGCTTCATTTATAGCATCGATGAAGTCGTCATCCAACCCTAATAGGTGTAGTCCATCCTGAATGTCCCTTTCAGGCAACTTTTCATACTTGTAAAACTCAATCACTCCTTCTTTTAAAGTAGATATAATATCCATGGCCTGTTCACCAGTCCAAGTTCTCTCTCCCTCAAAGACCGATCTTACAACACCTCCATCGTTGAGCAAGATAAGACTTTTGCCCTCCCTCGAACTTACCCATATATATCCATCAATACCATCTGTCATACTCATTAGATCTTTTATTGATATAAAAGGTATGGTGGATCTTAGTATCACCTCTCCTTTGGGAATATTAAAGGATTTGAGCATATTACCAAGATCGTCATCCTCAATGATTGTTGCACCCTCCTTTGCGATCCTCTCTTCCATCCAGGCATCCTCAACAACAATCTGTAAGGTATTCTGGCATGCACTTCGTAAGAAACTGAGTGATGCAATCTTCTTTGCAGCGATGATGATGGTAAAATTTCCTGATCTTCGAGAGAATATCTGCTGATTTGATGTCTCAAGTAGGACTGACATTGTCCGACTCGATATATTCTTTATCTGTCTGACCAATTGAGAATCTATCGAGCTACTACCAATAGTGTAAACCTTCCCCTCACACTCGATTGCGACAGCCTCTATGAAGGAATGGCTCAACCTGTTATTCAGTAGTTCAATTAATTTTTGCGACATCAATATCAAACCAGCATTTTAGAATTGCCTTGGCATCCTCCGCAATCTTCATTACCCTATTTTTTTCTAAAATGTTCTCGGATCGAATGACACATAAAATCGATCCGTCCCTTGAGTCTATCGAATATATATACATTCCAACCTCAACAAGAGAGATGAAACTGGTGGACCTGATCTTCTGGGTCTCGTGGAACATAAATGAGAATTCAGCTGCTTCTTCTTCGCCCCTGTCACTTGATGATGCAATCAAGATCCCATCTTCTGAGGCGAGTGTTATCGATTCCAATGAGTATTTTCTTGTAAGAGCACCCATACTCTCCGGTATACCTTCCGTGTCAACAACATCGATATTGAGTGGTACAATCGTTGCAGATATCTCCTCTTTTGGAAATATCATTCTATCGGAGATCTTACCAAGATCAAGCCTTACCCTTGATGCTTCTTCCTCGTCATCTCTTATCGGAGCTAAAGCACGTTCGACCATTCTGTTTGACTCCAGATCGACCATGCTTGCCATTATCTTCTCTACGGAGTTCATACGGTCGTGAGACTTGATAGTATATACAGTCATCAAAAATAACATGATCATCATCTCAACGAGCATTATGAACAGTATGAAATACAGCTCATCCTTGCTCAGATTGGTGACCCAGTTTATTATATTTACCATGCATTTAATACCTTAAATCGAACAGATATATATAATATATGGTCATAAAGCAATTTTTTATGATATTGCAAATATTACAAAAACAGATTGAAAAGGACTTTTGTATATAGAAAATACCATTGAATATGATCATAGTTTATATATATGTGGCCATTTCAAGGTCTATATAACTTTAATAATGGACGATACACGGGTGTGATCTACATTTCACTTGAAAGCATTGTTTCTAAAGAAGATAAAGAAGTAAATGACGATGAATTATCGGACGACGAGATCGAGCTAGTCGAAGAAGAGATATCAGACAGTGAAGAAGGTATTATTGAAAGGGATACACCAAATGAGAACTATAACGATATAGATGCTAATATTATTGACGAAGAGATACTGAGTGAGAAAGAGAGCACATATGACGAGGGGGAACTGGATAGAGAATTATTTGAAAGAGGGCTTGAGGCAAATAAGGATGATTTGAAAGAGATATTCGCCGAGAAGTTACTTGATGATTTTGATAAGAAAATAAAAGACCTTCAAGATAAGCAGAAGGAATACCTACCCGAGGAGGAGGTAGAGGCAAAGGGCCTAAAGAAACTTACCTCACTCTTTGAGAAGAAGTTCGAGATGGAGGAGTATAATTCTGATGAGCATGGCCTCATGACAACTTTTGAAGGTATCGCAGGATATGATGAAGTGGAGAGGTACTGGGTTAACGAGCCGTATGCTTTTGTTGTGATACTGTACAACAAAAATGATAACGAGTATCTTTACCACATGGCAGAACCATCACTCACCCCATTTGAAGAGACTTTTTTACTTGAGATAAAACGCAGGTTGCAAGACGTTCTCGTTGGGATAAGCGGCACAGTACATAACAAAGAGAAGATCTTGAAGGATAAGGTAAAAGAGATCATCGTCGATTACTCGATACCTATCGAGCCACTTGGTTATTACAAAATTCTTTATTACATTGTAAGGGACTATATCCAATCGAACAAAATCTCACCCCTTATGAAGGACAGTTTGATAGAAGATATCTCCTGTAATGGGTGGAACTCTCCGGTATTTTTGTATCACAAGAACTACACAAACATACAGACAAATATCGTCTTCGGTGCAGAAGATCTCAACTCATTTATCATCAGACTCGCTCAAAAGAGTGGCAAACATATATCTGTTGCAGAACCGATGGTAGACGCCACAATGCCTGATGGATCCAGGATCCAGATGACTCTGGGTGGCGAGATTACAACGAACGGTAGCACATTCACCATAAGGAAGTTTAAGGATATTCCGATAACGCCTATAGATTTGATAAAATGGAATACATTCTCATCTGCACAGATGGCATATCTCTGGTTGTGTATTGAGAATAACAAGAGCCTAATATTCTCCGGTGGTACTGCTTCAGGAAAGACCTCTTCGCTCAATGCCGTATCACTCTTCATTCCGCACAAAGCCAAGGTGATAACACTTGAAGATACAAGGGAGCTTCAGCTGCCTCATCCAAATTGGATTCCGGGCGTAACAAGAGATTCGTTCACCGCGGATGGTTCCGGTGCTATCGATATGTATGAGTTATTGAGGGCTGCTTTGAGGCAGAGACCTGAATATCTGCTGGTTGGTGAGGTGAGAGGTAAAGAAGCCCTTACGCTATTCCAGGCAATGTCGACGGGTCACACAACCTTCTCGACTATGCACGCTGATTCAGTGGACAGGGTCATCCATAGGCTTGAAAACCCACCGATAAGTGTTCCAAGAACCATGATCGAGGCACTTGATCTCGTCAGCGTTCAGGCACAGACATATTCTCATGGAAAGAGGGTAAGAAGAAATATGGCCCTAGTTGAGATTACTGAGATAGATCCCATGACCAAGGTGCTCAAGACTGTAGAGGTGTACAAGTGGGATCCGACTGATGATGAATTCCAAGAAGTAGGAATGTCCCACGCCCTTGAAGAGATTAGAAGGCGAAGAGCATGGAGTCCTCAACAACTGAAAGAGCAACTGAAACAGAGGCAATTTGTCCTGGAATATATGGTAAAAAATGACATATCTGCCTTCGATGACGTTGCGACTATAATCTATGCATTTCAGGCCAATCCCGAAAAAGTCTTGAAGAGAATTGATTCTGATGATACCGGATTTATTAGGGGGTGATCCGATATGAGTATGGCAAATGTAGCATTCAGGATATTTGGTGATAGGCTTAAAAAGAAGAATAACATCGGTTATGATGCACTGAAGAAATCTCTGAGGCAGGCACAGATGCCGGTATCCTTCGAGATGTACATGTCCTCTGTGTACCTGTATTCGCTCATCACTGGTGTTGTTGGAGCCGCCATCGGCGCAATCATCTCCTATGTATACACTCAAGTTATCGGACTTCCTGAGCAGATGACTAAGGTCCAGGTTTCACAGGAATCTGCTTGGATATTTGAGTATAGAGAAGCTTTTGTCGTTATCGCTATCATGCTACTTAGCATTGCAGGGATAGGCGGAGTGACATATCTCATTTTGAGGGTAACTCCTTCCTTGAAAGCCGGTAACAGGAAGAGTTCCATAGACAAGGTACTACCATATGCGGTAACTTTCATGTATGCACTGAGTAGGGGTGGGATGAACGTTTTAGAAGTCTTCAGATCACTAGCAGATAGCGAAGATACGTATGGAGAAGTATCTAAAGAAGCCGCTTCGATCATAAGGGACATGGAGTTCTTTGGATATGATTTGAGGACTGCCTTTCAGAACTCGATAGAATCAACTCCGTCTCTAAAGTTCCAAGAGCTTATGCACAGTCTTCTCACCGTGATAGACAGTGGTGGTGATATAGTTGCATTCTTTGCGGATAAATCTGATGAGTATCTCGATGCAGCAATTATGGACCAAAAGGGTTTTCTTGCAACCTTGGAACTTATCGCCGAGTCCTATGTAACAGCTTTTGTAGCAGGACCACTATTTATTATTGTCATTCAGACAGTCATGTCCGTAATGGGTTCGGCCGAGACTATGGCGCTATATGCGATTATATATATGATGATTCCGGTCGGTTCATTCATGTTCGTCTTTATGATCTATATCATGACTCCTACTGAAACAGGAAAATTCGTCCCACTGGAGACAGAGACAAAGTACGAGATGGAGATAGGTATTCCTGACGACAATGAAGAGACAGAGCTTTTTACTCAGCTTGATAAGGGTATAAAGGGAATATCCTTGAGAGAGGGGCTGAGAAATCCGATTAAACCGATCAAGGAAGAACCTCTTAGAGTTTTGATAATCACTGCACCTATAGCTATTGGGATGCTTGCATATGAGATCTACATGGGGTATGGATATCCCGGATTTGTAATTGACGGATATCTGGTACTTGCGGCTTACATAATTCTACTCCCTCTGGCAATACTTTATGAATCGAAGTCGAGAAAGGAGAAGAGGATAAAAAGAGAGATCCCTGACTTTCTCCACCGCCTTGCGATAACAAACGAGATAGGAATGACACTGACCCAATCTATCGAACTCATGTCAAAATCAGACTCTGGATCGATAACACCCGAGGTGAAGAAGATATGGAATGATATAGACTGGGGGTTAGGAGTAAATGACGCATTCATGAGATTTGCAAATAGACTCAAGATGGCATCGGTTGCAAGAACAGTGACCCTCTTGACTGAAGCCTTCAAGAGCAGCGGAGATATAAAAGATGTCCTTGAGATCACATCAAAAGACTCTAGAACAACACAAATACTAGAGCGTGAGAGGAGTGTAAACATGCTCATATATGTGGTCATCATATTCATGTCTTTTATGGTCTTCACTATAGTGATCTACATCCTCAGCTCATCGTTTTTACCTGTGATGGCGGATGCAGGAGCAGATGTTCAGGGTGCTGGCAGTGGCGGCGGTGGAATGATGTTGCAGTCCTTTGACGCTGAGTTCTACTATCGGATATTCTTCCATGCAGCGCTTATCCAGGGAATATGTTCCGGATTCGTCGCCGGTCAGATGGGAGAGGGTAAAGTTCTGGCAGGGCTGAAACACTCGCTAATTATGCTAACGATAGCGTATGTGATCTTCACATTCTTCATCTGAATAGGGGCGTACGAGCAGAATGAGGTAGGGATGCCATGGGCTAAAGCTGATTGTCCTGGGTGGACACGCCCCCCTTCCTTATTTTTAAAAAATTGATACAACTACAGAAAGCTTTATATATCTTATAAAAAGATTAAAGATTTGGAGATCTTGCAGGCTCGGTTTTTTAATTAAACTAAATTAAAAGATGATATTGGAATGCTTTTTGCCAAATGGTTTTCAGGGTCTTCGAGTATATGACATAAGGAATGTGTAAAAGATGTATGGGGATAATAGAAGGCAAGGGTACAATAGAGGCCCAAGAGAGATGCATAAGATAACTTGTTCGGACTGTGGGCAAGAAGCAGAGGTTCCATTTAAGCCGGATGGTAAAAGGCCTGTATACTGTCAAGAGTGCTACAGAAAGCATAGACCGCCACGATATTGAGAGTAAGAGCAATATTCTTACATATAGGATCGCTTGTATATTTTTTTGTTTACTCTGTCATCTGCGAAATTGCAGGTGGCGACTTTTTATTGATGATTTACCAACTTACCATTTTTATCTTCCATGATTCTCCAAAGGCTTGTCTATAGAACTCATTTCAAAACCTTCAAGATCATCTTGATTGATGCAAGATAGGGGGCAGCCATGAAGCAGACCTCCAAGCATTCAAAAACAAGTTTAAAATCATAAGAAAGATGAGTACGAATAATGTACCACTCACACGGCCAAGATTTAAGTAAGATGTTTAAAGAATACTTCCATGATAATTAGATTACGGCTTTCTTAAAAATCTATTTGACAAGGGAGATATTTCAAAATAATCACAAAAAAATATAGGTTAATAACAGGGATTGTAGGGAAAATAACGGTTTATGAGGCTGAAAAAAATTACAATAAATAATTTTCGTTCTATAAAGAATTGCTCGATTAACGTAGGTAATCTATGCGCTTTGGTTGGAGAAAATAATGTTGGCAAATCCTCGGTTTTGAGGGCCTTAAACGCATTTTTTAATTATGAAGACGAAAAAGAAGACTTCGATAAAGGTAAACACCATTACTCCTCAAATACAAAACCTAAAATTGAGCTAACTTTTTGTGATGTCCCCGATAAAGGGCACTATAGGGATAAAATTGTAAATGATGAGCTAACATTACAGATGATCTATCCTAAGAGTGAAGAACCAAAATTAAATTATAAAACTGCTAATAGAAGGTATGACAATATAAATATTGATTTTATAGATAAAATGAAGCAGGATATCCATTTTTTTCTAATATCTAATGCTAGAGATTACACTCAAGCACAAATAAAGCAATCGGAAGAAACATTATTAAAAAAATTATTGAATCACTTATTGAAAGAGCACACTTCTGGAAGGGACACAATATCTCCCAAATTTCATGAAGCGATGAAAAAAATGGAAAGATCTGGTTTTTCTAAAATTCAAAAAAATATTGAAAAATATTATTCCTTGAGTCACGACTTTAAATTTAAAATAAGCTATGATGAAGGTTTAGATTATTCAGCCTTCTTAAATAATATTTCTTTGGGTATTATTGACCACGAGACTTACTTTAGTCTCGGAGAATGTGGTAGCGGTATTCAAAGTATGAGTATCATAGCATTGTACAGATTTTTAGCACACAAAAAGCATACCAAATTCGTTTTAGGAATTGAAGAACCAGAAACCAACCTACATCCACAATCTCAAAGAGAATTGATCAAATCCATAAAGAGAAAGGATTATGACACCAACGAGATCCAGATGATATTTACAACACATTCGGCAGTAATTGCAGATCAATTGGACCATAATGAACTGGTGCTATTTAAAAGAATACCCGATGAAAAAAGAGGATTTAAAACTACTTGTTATCAGATTCCTGACAATTTTTATGAGAAGTATGGCCTAGATAATTTCAAGTATTATCAGTTTTACAAATATAGAAATAGTGAATTTTTCTTTGCTAAGTTTGTTATTGTTGTTGAAAGTAAGAATGATGCCGAGGTTGTTAAGAAACTTCTTGAACAGAAAAAAAAGGATCTTGATGTTTTGGGTGTAAGCATAATCAACTTAGAAGGAATTGACAACCTAAAATATCCATATTATTTACTCAAATGCCTAAAACTGCCATACATCCTAATTTTGGATAAGGATTTTTTTGTTCCATATTTTAATGATAAATTAGACGATAGTCGTTATAACTCAGGTTTTCCAAAATATAGATACGAATTTAAAAATAATCACTTAGAGATTATAAGGGGGTTAATCGAGGGAGAGAATGACAGAGAAAAACTATTAAGTCTACTCAAGACGAATCATAGCAAAGCTCTTGATCTTCTTGAAAAATATAATATTATCTGTTTTAAATACTCACTTGAAGTTGATTTAGTCAATTCAGGAAGGGCACAGAAAGAATTATATAATGTACTAAAAATACCACTCGAAAAACAAAACACAAGAGAGTTACTTGTTGAACGAAAAGAAATGATTAAGAAGCCTGATATCCTTCTCCAAGTTTTGGAAGAATTACCTAATCGAAACTTACCCAATTCATACAAAAGAATAAAAAATTCAGTAGAGAGAACTTCGAAAAACCCCAACCAATACTTAATACAGTGAACTATATCGTATCCCATTGACACCTATAATACATGGAATCCTTAACTGATTTTGCACTTCGTGAAGAGTACAAAAGAG
>JAXHUQ010000120.1:0-4515 GCA_034189535.1 Halobacteriota archaeon
TGACCAAACTGATAAGAGTGTGCGAACCTCGGAGAAATCTCATCCCAATCTTTTCAGACGCACATCACCCTGAGGAATACAGCCCCATGGTCCCTGAAGTTGATATAATTTATCAGGATGTCGCCCAGAGAGACCAAATAGAGATAGCACTTTTGAATGCAAAGTTTTACCTGAAAATGGGGGGCACACTCATATTAATGCTCAAGACGAGAAGTATTGACTCAACTGCAAAAACGACAGACCTGGCAAAGCAGGAGATTGAAAAACTTAAGGGCGACTTTTCAGTAATAAAAACGATTGATCTGAGACCATTTCACAAGGACCACCGAGCGATAATTGCGAAGTACGACAAAATAGGGGGCTGATATGAGTCGAGAAGCCCCGATTCGAGTTATCCAGTGTGCAGAGGCAATAGTAGAGGTTTACGAGCGATATGTGAAGAAGGTGAGAATCCCAAAGACCTACAGGGTGAAGGAGCTTGATGATCAGATACGCAACCAAAGGACCAAGACGGAGGCGAAGACGATCACTGAGGCTAGGAAGGGAGGTGTTCCCACCCCAATCATTTACGATATATCCGGTTTCGAGATCACAATGGAGCGAATAGAGGGCGAGGACCTCAAAGTAGTGCTTAATGAAGAGATCTGCAAGAGTGCTGGTGAGATGATAGGAAAGCTCCATAACTGCGGGATTGTGCACTGTGATCTCACGACCTCGAATATGATATACACAGGTGATAAAATTTATCTCATCGATTTCGGGTTGTCATACTTTGATCAGAGCCTTGAGGCAAGGGGTGTTGATATTCACCTCTTCTTTCAGACACTCAAGAGCACTCATGACAAACCTGACGAGTTGAGAGAAGCGTTTGAAGCCGGATACAGATCGATGTTTTCAAAGGCAGATGAGGTCCTAGGAAGAGTGCAAGAGATCGAGAAGAGAGGGAGATATCTTTGAGTGAAGAAAAAGTCGTCTACTTCGTGACCGGAAACATTGGAAAGGTACGGGAAGTGAGGAAGATGGCAGGTCGTGATATCAAGATCGAGCAGATAGACTACGACTATCCTGAGATACAGGTGGATGATCTGGAGGCAGTTGCATCTTACGGCGCAAAGCACTCTTCGGAGGTCCTTGAAAAGGCTATCATTGTTGAAGACTCGGGACTCTTCATCGACGTACTGGGCGGTTTTCCAGGGCCTTATTCTGCATATGTCTTTAAGACTCTGGGAAATGAAGGGATTCTGAAGCTTTTGGAAGGTGAAGAATGCAGGAATGCCACCTTCAAATCCGTTGTCGGATACTGTGAACCGGATGAAAAGCCCCTACTCTTTCTTGGTTCTGTGGATGGCGTTATATCCCCGGATATGAGAGGAAAGGGTGGATTTGGGTATGATCCGATATTCTCCCATGGGAAAAGAACATTTGCTGAGATGCCCATGGAAGAGAAGAATGAGATATCACATAGGAGAGGGGCATTTCAGGCTTTTTTGGATTGGTTTGAGAAGAGCGGGTGAATTTGCTTTTTATGTCTTGTTAGAAACGTCTGTATTGTTTAAAAAATCATATAACATCTCTTAATACAACAAAGGTATGGAATATGGGATTTTTTTATATATCATGACTGATAAATACTTGTAAAATGGCATTTGTGTACTATTAACCAAGTATAGATGTGGTCGTTATATTATGGCAGACAAAATGATAATCCGGGATCCGGTGCATTCTTTTATCTCGTTTGAAAAGAATGGATTGGTGAATGAAATTATTGATACTGCTGAGTTTCAGAGATTAAAATACATTAGCCAGCTGGGCCTCTCTTATTTTACATATCCAGATGCTTTACATTCCAGATTCTCACATTCTTTAGGAACTTATTGGCTCTCCAAGAGACTTGCAAGGACATTAGGACGTCCTAAAAAGGAGGAGGAAATGTTGTCAATTGCGGCATTATTACATGATATCGGCCATGCCCCTTTTTCTCATACTTTAGAAGATAAAATAATGCCGGATGAAGGACATGAAAATATTTCAAAGAAAATAATCGAAAGTAAAGAATATAGCATATAGCATATCACCCATATTACTGGATCACGGTATTAAACCCAAAGATATTTCAAGAATAATTACATCTGGCACCAGGCCAACATATTTGCACAAGTTAATTTCAAGTCAAATAGATGTCGATAGATTTGATTATTTAATGAGGGATTCCCTATTTACGGGAAATCCACACGGTAGATTTGATATTGAACGAATTATCTATACGATTAAATTGAATGACGATGACGAAGTGTATATTGATAAAGGAGGATGGTATGCTGTAGAACATTATTTGAATTGCAGATATCAGATGTATAAACAAGTATACGCTCATCATTCGACTCTTGCAGCCGAAGAATTGCTTAAGAAGATAATTGACCGTGCAAGACACGTCCATGATAGGGGTGGCCTCTCTTTAGATAAAACAATTGATCCAATGCTAAAAGAGGATATAAACTTATCAGAATATATGGACATTGTAGATTTCGATGTGCTTTCACTAATTAGAGATGTTAGGCATTGTGAAGACGATATTCTTTCAGATCTTTCTAAAAGGTTTTTCGAAAGAAAGTTATTTAAGCCTATTAGGATTAATACCGGTTTTTTAACTCTTTATGATTTAAAAGAGAAAATAAAATCAATTATCGAAGAAAAAGGGTATGATTACGATTATTATAATTCTAATGTGAAATTAAAGAAGATTAAAGCATGCCAACCATACACCCCACACCCCAAGGATGCAGAAGAAGCCATTTTCATCAACTCAGATTGTACAAAGGAGATTTCCCAGGAAATTAAATCATTAGGTGCTATAGCAACACCAGATGAAATATTGCTATTTATTCCAGAGAAATGTCGAGAAGAAGTAATGGATGTTTTATCATGAGAGTACTTTCACCCCGCACTTACCATACATATATAAGGGTCAATTTAATTAAAGTGAATTTAGAAAGTGGTATTGATGTTTGAAGAATATGTTCCAATTTGCTTCGCAGTGAAAAGGTGCGAAGAGATTCGTGGCAGAAAGAAATTTCAGAAGATGTTTTATCTATCAAAAGAAGCAGGGATACCCATCTTAGAGGACTTCAACTGGAATAATTATGGCCCGTACTCAAGAGAACTTGCCTATGAATTGGATTCTCTGTGTACAATGAAATTACTTTCAGAGGAACGTATTGGTATGGAATATGTGTATAAAATCACAGAGGAGGGTACTTCTTTTCTGGAAAAATCATTATCTTCAGGAGATCAAAGGATAGATGAACGTTTTGCTAAATTTCTTGAAATACTTAACAAATACGACAGTAGTGAGTTGGAGAAGATAGCATCAGTTGGGTTTTTAAAGAGAGATGGTTATGACGATTCATATATTCAAGATTTTCTTGAATACGCAAAGAATTACTCTTTAGAAGATGTTGAAACTGGAAGAAAAGAATTTTCAGATTTGCTTAAGCGTTTTGAGGGCTTATAGGCATGGAAGGTAAATGGAAAACGTGGCATAGTTGGTCACGTAGTAGGCAATCGCTTTTTGAGATATGCCCTCGTAAATATTATTACCAGTATGTGAAGGCTTATGACTTGGAATATGGCGATATCCTTAATGTTACAAAAAGAAAACTGAAAGATATGAATGAAATTAGGTTTTTGGAAGGAAATACTGTCCATGATGCAATTAAACATCAATTTGATCAGTTATCAAGGGGTAGAGGAGTTTCTGGGCCAAAAAATGCGCTTGAATACGTTTCAAGATATATAAATGAGATTAAGGAAGAACCAAGCAGATATATAATTGAAGCCTCAAATAAAAAGAAGATTACAGAGGAAGAAATATATAGAATTGAAAAAGAAATTGAAAGGAAAGTAAAAATATTTTTTAATGAATTTTTTGACTATTATAAAGATTTGGAGATCATCAAACATGAAGAATATTGTAATGTTGAGTTAGATGGCTATAAATTTTGGTTAATTCCAGATTTAGTAACTAAATCTAAAGATGGAACCGTTTACATATCCGATTGGAAAACAAATAGTTCATATTCAGACGCTATGGATGATCACCAAATGAAACTATATATTTTATGGGCACTTGAAGAAGGTATTTCAGATTTGGATAATCTAAGGGCAGAAGTAGTCTTTCTTGATATTGGTGAAAGTAAAGAGTTCAAGACAACACAAGAAGAGTTGGATACTTTTAAAAACGGATTGGTTACAAAATCGAAGGAGCTGTACGAATGTATTGACTCTAAATCTGGAGAAACCGATTTCCCAAAATGCGAAGATGAAGAAGTCTGTATCAGTTGCGGATTTAAGGCATATTGCGAAGTGAATTGATATTGTCTATAAAATTATTAAAAAAGAAGGGATAATCACCCCTTCAGCTCTACTAGCCTCTCTTCGACGCCACGAATCTCATTTTCCAGCTGTTTCTTGTACTCCTGAAGCATCTCGATTTTTTCTTCTTTTGATATGAAGCGC
>JAXHUQ010000121.1:0-4445 GCA_034189535.1 Halobacteriota archaeon
TGGTTTAAAGTTTAGGATGAAACAAACACCGGCTATGGCAGAAGGACTTACAGACCATATATGGACGCTGGGTGAACAGTTGACATTAAGGGTGCCTGTTCAATGATAGGGATACAGGACCTAAATCGGGAGAACATTTTGGAAAACGTATTGGTACAATGCAATCTCGGTTTTCCTCAAAAATCGGCGATTTCTTTTGTTCTGTTCCAGGGGGCCCATCGTAGAAGAATATGAACTTTTTGAACTTCCCTTTGAGAGATTTAAGGCATTTAAGGAATATTTTGGCATTCATATGTGAATACTGGCGGAACAGTTGGTGACCATCAAGGGAAAGAGAACCGAATATAAAAGTCTTCTTACGAGAACCTGTTATCTTCACTCTTGTTTTAATTCCTTTAATTGTCCAAACAAACCGTATAACACTGTCATACACAAATATTTACTCGTCCTGGCAGACTACATTCCAACCCCGGGAGGGCGTCCAATACTTCTCTCGTTTTTTTTGAGAACTTTTTCAGTTCTTTATTATCAGCTTGGAGATGCTCTTTTCTGGGTCTGATCTGTTCTTCTAGTACATTACATTGGATTGGGGGCAATCCAACAGATCTGCTACTTAGTAAGTCGTTTTTCCCTTTGAGAGTCAAATGATCATGAGCAACCTCTCTCGGACATTCGAGTCTTTTTCCACTTTATATTGGCGCTGTAAATCACTTACATTCGTAAAATCACCACTAATATGTATGGTGAAAGTATTACTTAAAATTGATTAAAAATTAATGTCTTTTAGTATAAATCCCGGTTTGATGTTCCCATAATTGATTTCAGTTCTGTTAAGAGAGATGCCTATTATAGCCACCGTCACATCTACGGTTGCATCGAGTGAAGCAGAAGCATACCCACTTGGTTTAGACATCTCCGGGTTGTATATCTCAATACCCTCAGCATACTTCACGGTATAACCTCCTATCGAAGGGTAAGCGGTATTATAAATATACCAGTAAGTTTCCTGAATATGGTGTGCCAAAAATAATACCTGCAATGCATAATTGCACCACAAGCATCATCTTTTATCTCATAATTTGATTCACCTTTCTTTTATAAAATTAACTGTAGTTACTATACCAGATTACTTTAATAAATCTTTTGGTATCTTATATACTTACATATTGAAAATATATTCAAATTTCAGACCCAACATTAATTACGGTTGAATTACTACCTTCTTGATGTATGACCAAATCTTTCTTGACAGAACAGCAGATAGAGGTCCTGAGATTGAGGGAGCTCGGGCTCACACAAAAAGAGATATCCGAGAGACTTGGGACATCAAGAGAGAATATAAGCATAATCGAGAAGAGGGGGAGAACAAATATCGAGAGAAGCGTAGAGACCCTCAAGGAATGGGAGTTGATAAAATCCCCTATTGCAGTAATAATTGAGAAGGGCACTGATATCCTCTATATTCCTAAACTGATCTTTGATGAAGCGGATAAGAAAGGAATAAAGGTAAAATCAAACCTCGTGGAGATAATAACGATGATAGAGGTTGAGAAGAAGGAGTTGATTAAAAATAGAGTTCTGAATAGCGATCTTGAGATCCTTGTTACAAACAGAGGAGATGTCAAAATATTTTGAATAGTAGCTAAGAGTTTACTTAAACTTCACCGCTGTTCCATAGACCAAGATCTCGGCTGCTGCTGCCATGATGGAAGATGTCATAAACCTCACGTTTATTATTGCGTCAGCACCCATCTCCTCGCCCTTCTCAACCATTCTCATGTATGCGATCTCGCGTGCCTCGCTCATCATCTCCGTGTACTCCTTTATCTCTCCTCCGACGATCTGCTTGAAACTGGCTCTGATGTCTTTTCCAATGTTTTTTGCCTGGATGGTATTACCCCTAACTACACCTATAATCTCTGAGACCTCTTTTCCGGGAACAAAATCCGTGGTCGTTACAACTAATGTCATGGTCTTAAGTCCTCCTCAGGTATCTTTTCACTTATCTCTTTATACTCTCTATATCGCTCGATACTGATATCTATAAGAATTATGGCACCACCGATTATCATCCAGGTCATTCCGAATCGTACACTCAGAAGCATCGAATCGTCATCAACATCAGCATCATAAACCGGATAAAAGCTTATGACACTGAGAATTATCAGACCAATTAGAAATATAACAACACCTGACCACTTGACAACATTGAAATCCTTGATCTGCATAATATCAAACCTTCTATAGGTTAGTTGATGCGTCCTACTACTTAGCTGTATCTTCCAATTGGAATCATCCAAAATACAAAGGTTATAAAATAGGGGACAGATAATATACACTGAGCCAAATGCCTGACGATATGCTACTCTGGGATCAAACAATATTTAGGGATGAGACCATCTTCGAGCTTGATCATATACCGGAGAACTTTATCCATCGTGATAACCAGCTACAATCACTGATCTTTAATCTGCGTCCTGCTTTGCGTGGTGCCATGCCGATAAATACGCTATGCCTAGGTCATCCTGCAACCGGGAAGACAACTGCCGTTTTGAAGATACTTGAGGAGATCGAGAAACAGACAAGTAGCGTTCTTGGTGTGTATATAAACTGCCAGGTCACCTCCACAAGATTCAAAGTCTTTTCACAGATTTATAAGAGGGTCTTTGGGCACGCTCCACCGGCTTCAGGTATCTCTTTTGAGAAACTCTTTGACAAGATTGCAAAACACCTAATAGAAGAGGAGAAAGTTGTTGTTGTAGCTCTTGATGATATTAATTATCTTTTTTATGAGAATGAGGTTAGTAAGGTCCTATATTCTATTTTAAGGGCTCATGAGGTACATCCCGGAGTTAAGATTGGTGTGATAGGGATCTTGAGTGATCTTGACCTTCACTACTCGCTAGACCCAAGAGTGGACTCTGTATTTAGGCCAGATGAGATCCATTTCCCACTCTATACGAGAAAAGAGATCTGTGAGATCCTGAAAGGTAGGGTGAAACTGGGATTCTACTCAAATGTAATAGCCGACGACCTGATCGAGTACATAGTTGATAAGGTCGATGAGGTAGGGGATCTGAGAATGGGAATAGATCTTTTGAGGCGTGGTGGACTCAATGCGGAACGCAGGGCAAGCAAGACAGTATCGTTCGAAGACATTGAAAAAGCCTATGATAAGAGTGGTGCAGCTAGACTCGCGCAATCAGTGAAATCGCTTAAAAGCGAGGAGAAGGTTATCCTAAAAATTCTAGCCCAGTCCGATGAAACAAAGGCGGGAGATGTCTATAAAATATTTAAGGAAGATACCGGTCTTGGTTATACGACATTCCATGAGATGCTTGGCAGACTGGATGGTCTTAGGCTTATAAATATAAACTTCACAGGAGAGGGCGAAAGGGGCAGAAGTAGGATACTCACGCTTAGATGTGATGAAAAAGAGCTTACGAATCTGATTCGATCTAGTGAAACGTAGTCACTTTTTAAAATGCACACTACTTCAGAATGTAGACTTTTATACATCCCTCAATTGACTTTTGAGCGAAAAATCAATTAGAAGTGTGATGCCGGACAGAGGATTCTATGACGTCAGCGTAGTAAATATGTTGAAAAATGTGGTATAAACTACTGTTTATAAGACACCGAGCTAAAGCCACCGGATCAGCAATAACTATAGTCAGATCCCAATTTTCCCGCATCCAAGACGTTATTTTGGGACGGTTAAGGGTTGAATCCTCAGACAAAACAGAGATAGCTGTGCCATCAATTCTCAAGATTTGTGTTACTTGCCCAAGTACTGTTTCGAACAAAAATTTGACGGTAAAAGAACCCTTTTTGATCTACCGTAAGAAGGACTCAATAGAGAAGATAATTAATTCGCTCAAAACGAGATTGAGATCAGGCCCCTCAGAGTTATGGTCTGAGCATAGCATTTATGGTGCCCTGATCCTTAGTTTTTATTCGCGTAATTGATAATACACCTACTCCGATTTGAGCGCAAAGAATTGAAGCGCACTTCACCAAAGTTCATCAAAATTTCACTCTGGAATTTAACAGTTACAGTCGAGTATATAAAATCAAGGTAAAAACGGTTCATCTTTTCCAATTGTAGTGGGGTTTTACAGGTGGTTTTGGGGGAAAACCAGGCAATCACTTGACTAGTCGTGGCAAAATTACCCTGATTTTGGGCTTCTGTCAAATTAATTTTTTGAAGAAATTAGCGGATGTTAAGTGTCAAAGATAGACGATAAGGGGCGGCGGCGGTCCTTCGGGAGGGGCGAAGTGAGTGTCAATTCAATGCAAAATAAGCGTAATACGAATGGCCTTCACTTCACCTAAGCATCTTCCTGCCGAAGACAAATATGAATAGTGCTGTCATGAATATACCGAGTGCTGATTCAATGGCTGCAAAGAGGCGGCTACATCCGATTGGGTGAACGTCACCGTAT
>JAXHUQ010000122.1:0-4439 GCA_034189535.1 Halobacteriota archaeon
AGTTTCTGCTTCAGAGGATGATGAGGGGTCCTTAGAGGTGGTATGGTACCAACATACTTCAGTTCGTCCTTGAGTGGGAAGAGTCTTTTTCTTAAGTACTGTGGCGTCTCGACATACTTTAAAATTGTCTCTATAAACCGACTATCATCCAGCTTAGGATCTCTATAGATGAAGATATTTGTAACTCCGAATATCGAAGCCGCTCTTGCTATCTGTCCTACTTTGTAAGTCTTAATCCTGGGATCAGGACTTTCAATAGTAATCGAGGAGGGTATCATTATTGAAATATTGGTCTTCATTATCTCACGACACGATCAGTGTATGGATCCGGCAAAGTTATACTTTTGGTAACCCTCTTCCCTCTTTTCAAATTATGATAAGTACTATATCCCAATATATCCGTGATTAACTGAAATATTCCGGATTTGAAGATATATAATCATGAAAAAATTTATTACCGATAACGGTGTAGGCTTCTGGGTATCATTCAGATATCAGTACGACCCATATAAATTGTGTAGGAGTGTGAATATAGTGGGGGCAATGGACAAACTAAAAAATATTATTATATTGGAACGACCACAAATGGCCGTTTTGGCACTTGTCCCTGCAGCTGCAGGGGTCATACTTGCAAGCAGGGGTAATGTTGATATATTGTTAACTCTGAAGATGGCATTTTTATATTGGTTCTTATGCTGCGTGGCTCATCCTATAAATGACTACTATGATTTGGGGGCAGATAAGACAGGGAAACCAAAGGCACCCCTTGTATCAGGTGCGATAAGTCTGAATGAAGCGAAGATAATCATCGCAATCAATTATATCATCGGAATCATCCTGGTTTTGACAATACCTCCGAATAGCGCTTCAATAATGTTTTCCGTTTTCATGCTAACGATAACATGGGCATATAGTGCTCCACCATTCAGATTTGCCGGAAGAGGCATATATGGGAACATATTTCTCAGTAGTGCAGCCATATTTCCATTCCTTGGTGGATGGACGGCCGTAAGCGGTTGGATACTTGATCCGGTGCTCCTAATTATCACGCCGATGTTTATCTTTTACATAGTGGCACTCAAGACAATCCTTGACATGGTAGATGTGAGCGGTGATAAAAGATCCGGGCGGAAGACGATACCGCTACAGATAGGTGTCGAAAGATCACTGGACTTCTCCATATACTTTACCACCTTCGCAGTGATATTGTTCTTTGCGATATACTTGACCGGCATTATGAATATTTTATATATCCCAGTCGGCATAATAGCGGCAATTCTCTCCTATACGGCCCTTGTGAATCTACATGGAGATTACGGCAGAGAATCCGGAAGGAAATACTCCGAGATGTTCATGATACCGCTCTTTTTGTTCTCGGTTGGGTTTATGGTTGGGGGTATCCCAATAACCTCTTCGCCGATGCCACCAACGATAAGTTTCTCGATGATCCTTGGAGGGACATTCGTTTCGATGCTCGTCTTTCTGGCAACATTTTATCTTTTTACCAGGGGATAGTAGATCAAGCCAGGGTTGGTTGGATAGATACCCCTTTTGGGGTATCCCTTTAAGGGAGTATAAATTAGATATAATCCTAGAAGTATATGATTGAAGATCTCAAGAGATTTGGGAAAAGGCTTGCAAGAGACGGACTTGTTAAATCAAACTCCGGGAATATTAGTATCCGTGTTGGGGATAAAATCTTTATTACCACAAGCGGCAGTATGCTTGATGAATTGGATGAGGAGTCTATTGTGGAGATTGACCCTGATTCTTCAAAATTTGATCTCAAAGCTTCAAGCGAGTCTTTGGTCCACTCCAAGATCTATAAGAAGACAAATTCTTCTGCCGTGATACACGCCCACCCAACTTTTGCAGTGGTATTGTCTCTTCTCATGGACGGGCCCGTTGAACCGATGGACTTCGAAGGAAAGTACTTTTTTGAGGAGATACCGATAATAAAAAGCGATACCGGATCAAAAGAACTGGCAGAGGATGTTAGTACGACAATAAAAAAAAGAAATGGCCTTATAGTTCGCGGACACGGTACTTTCACTACTGGAAAGAACGTTGAAGAGGCATATTTAAGAACTTGTGCAATAGAGTTCAGTTGCAGGATATTGTACCATTATAGGCTGTCCTAGGGATAATATGGTATATTTTAGCGATATAAATTAGATAAATTCTGAAATATATATGATTTTTTTTTAATTTTAATTCATAGTGGCGATATTTATGGATTATATCGCATTATATAAGTCAATAAAGATTGGATTGACCGAAAGACATATATATTGCTACCCAAATTAAATATTACTGCAAGATTGAACTCTTGTAAGTTACATTATATCTATTAAAGGAGGTGAGACTGAATGGAACTCCCAGTAGCATCCGTTGGTAGGATTATAAAAAACTCTGGCGCTGACAGAGTAAGTGAAGACGCTAAGATGGCTTTGGCAAAGAAGTTAGAGGAATATGGTGAAAGAGTATCATCTGAAGCCGTAAAATGGGCAAAACATGCCGGTAGGAAGACCATAAAAGCTGTTGATATTGAAGAAGCAGCTCGGAGGATGGGATAGTTTCCCACTTCCTAATTTTTATTTATTTTTAAAATATTTTATTTTTATGAAGATTATTCCGCAAATAAGCTTGCTGATAGGTGATAAGAGGTTGAGTATCCGGCAGCTTGAAGCATTGAGTGAGATATCAAAGACACGGTCTCAAACCCAAGCCGCCAGGATTTTAGGCATATCGACACCCGTTCTACATAGGTATATCAAGAGAGGTGAGGGTGAGCTCGGATTTTCCCTCATTAAAACAACTCCGACGGGTAGTATTCTTACCCCTGAAGGAATTGAGATAGTAAATGCTTACAAACGATACTTAAAGGCTACTTTACCACCCAACCGGGATATCTCAATTGGCTGTTCGGTTATCACCCAGTATCTACTCCTTGAGAGCCTTTCATCATTGGAAGAAGATGGCGGTATATTCAATGTCTACATAGGAGATGATGAGACAAACAGAAGGCTACTTGAATTGGGAGAACTTGACCTCGTGATCTTTGACGATCCGTTGCACGTATATGATTATGAGGGGGATTTATTGTATAAGGAGATAGCATTTGATACGCTCTATCATGTTTACAGAGGTAAATCTTACATCAAGTACAGATATGGCGCTCAAAGGATCGGTTTCAAGCATCTGATATCTGAGGGTATTGATTACAGAATTGAATATAATACAAGCAGTGTATCACCTCTTTTAAGTGGCAAGCTAAGCTATTTCATAAATCAGAGTATTGTTAGTAGATTAGACCTCTCAATCAAATCAGATACATCACCCCGGACCTTTAAACACGCCATAATCGCAATGATCCTCCGTGAAAGTGATGAGCTATTCAAGCTTGTTTCTGAGATGAAGAGGCATGCAGAGAAATTTGGTTTTATTACCTAAATAGGTAATAGAACATTGACTTTTCAAAAGCTTTTTATTCCGCATACTCCAAACTAGGATATGGTATAAAAAATGGCTGACGATTATGTTAAACCGGATCCTGAATTTACAAAGAGGGTTATTGAATCGGGCGGAGACACATTGAATCTCTGCTTCCAATGTGGTACCTGTACGGGGAGCTGCCCGTCTGGTAGGTATACTGCATTTAGAGTGAGAAAGATGATAAGAAAAGCACAGTTGGGGTTGAAAGATGACGTTCTACCATCCGATGACCTGTGGTACTGTACAACCTGTTACACCTGTTATGAGCGTTGTCCCAGAGGTGTTGATATACCGGGAATCGTCTTGGCAATAAGAAACATTGCCGTACAGGAAGGGTACATGAAAGAGGCTCATAGGAAGACAGCTTCATTCATTGTGAATAATGGTCATCTGATGTCACTCAAGGATGAGCACAGGGCCCTTAGAAAAGATAATGGCCTGGATGAGGTGCCTCCAACAGTACTCATGTACGAAGATGCACTCAAGAATGTAAAGAGCATAATCGAGAAGACCGGATTTGAGAAACTGATAGGAGGGGAATGATATGTACGCATTATTTCTTGGTTGTGTAGCCCCGCTCAGATATCCGGGTATCGAGAGTGCAACAAGAGAGGTTCTCGGTAGGCTTGGTATAGAGTATAATGAACTGGAAGGAGCATCATGCTGTCCGGCACCAGGTGTTATGAGGTCTTTTGATGAGAAGACATGGCTTTCTATTGCTTCACGAAACCTGCTGATAAGCGAGAAGAAGGAAGCTGAGCTGCTAACTATATGTAACGGTTGTTACGGTTCCCTCTTTGAAGCTGCTCATATACTCGAGACTGACGAGAATAAGAGAAGTGAGGTCAATGAGATTCTAGGTGGGGGCGGATACAACGGAACTACAAAAGTAAGGCACATCGCCGAGGTACTATACAAGGAACTTGGTACTGATGAGATACGAT
>JAXHUQ010000123.1:0-4355 GCA_034189535.1 Halobacteriota archaeon
TCCCAGTCCCATCTCATCACCTTGTAATAGTCCCGCCCCAGAGTCTCGATATCAATTGTGACGTTTCCTGTGGGTCCTGACTCAAGTGGGGGTTTTCCAAGTATCCTATCCGGAATAGAGAGCTTTGAAGCAGAAATACCTTCTCTTACGTTGAAAGCCTGTCTGAGGGTCTGTATCCTTTCACCAGTCATTATAAGCTCTTCAAGCGTAGTATCCCACCCTGTAACAGCATTTACGATCTCGACATAAGGCATCGGGCCAAGAAGTCCCGAGAATATACATAGTCCGAGACAGTTTGTTAGCTGAGCGAGATTGCTTGATAGTGCCTGGACTTCACCTTTTCCGGTGTATGCATATCGCTCGAGCTTGGGTGTTTCGAGCCCTTTAACAGGAAGTCCCATCATACCCCATTCAATGAAGCCTGCTCCACCGGCAGTATGCCTTCCAGGTGTCGGATCGGTAAGATAAGTCGTTCCGAAGCTAGGGTTCAACCGTGGGTCATGCATAGAGATCTCCTGTCCACCCACATGCATCGCGTACTTTTCAGAGCCTTTACCGATCTTCTCAGATGCACTCTTAGATCCGTCAGCAAGTAGATCTCCAAGTCCTTCTCTGTTCTTTATCTGCTCCATGAGTTTTACGATTGCATCAGCATTTCCCCAGGTGAGCTTTAGCCCGCCGGTATCCTCGTCAGTCAGTATCCCGTTCTCGTAACATTCGATTGCAAAGGATATTGTTGAACCGGATGATATCGTATCGAGGCCATTTCTGTTACAGATCTCGTTACATTTCATAAATGCCTCAGTATCATCCATCAGATTCATCATACCGATAGCAGCGATATTCTCATACTCCGGTCTGTGGTCCTCTTCGTAAGAGTACTTCTCCCCATCCAGTTTCATAATGGCACCACAGCCTAATGGGCACGCCTGGCACGCGTACTTCTTAACTTTATATTTTTCGAAAGCATCATCACTTATCCTACTCGCCTTGCTCTGCATCGGGAAGTCACGATACCCAATACCGCTCCAGTTCTTGATAGGGGCGTCACCACATTGTGAAGAGACAGAAGCCATTCCTGATGTTCCCATCTTACCGAACATCTCTACCATCGTACCGACATCAGGTGCCATGAAAATCCCTCTTTTCAACATCATTGGCATGAGTGGTTGCATTATAGGTCCGAGTATCTTTGACATCCTCGAAGGTTTGGCCTTCAGTATACTCAATAAGTCTTCCTTTATCCTTTTGAACTCTTCAGGATTTGCTATCGCCGGTTTCTGATTTCCATTTACAGCAATAGCCTTCAAGTTCTTTGAACCCATCACAGCACCAACACCGGATCTGGCTGCTGCCCTTCCCTTATCATTCATTATTGAAGATATCAGTGAGAGTTTTTCACCGGGGGATCCTATACACGCAACCCTTGCTTTCGGATCGTCTATTTCTTTCTTTACGAGGTCTTCAGTATCGAAACAGTCATGACCCCAGATCTTTCTTGCATCTCTGATCTCTACACCATCGTTATTTATCGAGATGTAAATGGGCTCTTCAGATCTACCTTGAACAAAAACACCATCATAACCAGCCTTCTTCAGGTTTGGTCCGAAGAAACCACCAGAATTCGAGTCACCCCATGTCCCAGTAAGAGGCGATTTACATGCTACCATGTATCTACCCGAGAAAGGAGTGTTTGTGGCACTTAGAAGGCCTGGTAAAAATGATATGATGCTTTCTTCACCTAGCGGATCTGTACCTGGCTTCTGCATCTCATATATTATCTTTGCACCTATACCATAACCTCCAAGGTACCGTCTATATAACGATTCGTCCGGTTCTACTGTGCTAATCTTGCCATCCGAAAGATTGACGAACAACAATCTTCCGGCGTAACCGTATTTTTTTGTACTATTCATATTTTTCCTCCAAAAATCCGCAGTTAGATAAATATAATATGGTTGAGTCCAATAAGTTTCTCCTTTTGAGTGAGTAATAGGTGTACAGAACGGGCTAATAGGTTAGTACTTAACAACAAAAAAAGAAAAAATGACGTTTAAAAATATAAAATACGTCAAATGTACTTATGGATCAGAAGATCCAATTTTTTCCTTGTATCTTCGGGAATTACGCTTCTATCAGTGACGATAGCACTCTCAAGGGCGGTCTGGCATCCACAGTTACTCTCAAGATCCATCTTCGGGATGACATTTGCGATTATCCCCTTTACTGCAAGTTCATTCTTCTGAACGTTTGCTATGACCATCTCGATGCCAACTTCTTCATCCTTCCACACATCATAATCAGTAACAGTAGCAATTGTACCGTAACAGATCTCCGCTTCTCTTGCCAGTTTTGCCTCAGGAACTGCTGTCATTCCGATTATATCAAATCCCAGCTGTCTATACGCAAATGATTCCGCACGTGTTGAGAATTGTGGTCCCTCGATGCAAACATAAGTACCACCATTATGAACCGAAAAACCCTTCCCACTTGCAACATCATAGAGTAGAGCCGATAACCTGCTACAGAACGGATCGGCAATTCCTATGTGGGCAACTATTCCGCCCTCAAAGAAGGTTCCTAGCCTCTTTGTGCGATCGTATATCTGATCAGGTATAACAATATCCAGTGGTTTTTTCTCTTCTTTTAGGCTACCGACAGCAGCAGCAGAGATTATCTGTTTTACACCGAGCTCTTTAAGGGCATAAATATTTGCCCTCGAGTTCAACTCACTCGGTGAGATGTGATGCCCAACACCATGCCTCGGCAGGAAGGCTACCTTTCGGTCACCAACAATTCCTACGGTTATCGGACCGGAAGGCGCTCCGAAAGGCGTAATAAGTTCTATTGATTCCATTTCACTCAACATCGACGGATCGTATACACCGCTACCGCCAATGATTCCAATCTCAGCTTTCTCATTCTCACTCATATCCATCAAATCCTAAACTTTCCTCTGAACTCCTTCGACCTCATCACTTTTTCCATCATATTGCTCTGTATCCTCTTCGATTTCTCCCCTCTATTCTTTGCAATCTCCTCACCCAGTGCCATCTGGATCAACTCAATGAGACGATAGGTACGTATCCCCCTCTTTCTCAAGTAACCACTGAGACTCATACTGCATCCACCACATGTGGTTACAAGATATTCTGTATTCGTCATTGCTGCTTCATCAGCGCGTCTGTTTGCAATCTCCTGAATTCTTTGCATATTAAAAGAACCTGCGCCAGCACCCATACCACAGCAGAGCGCCTTCTCTTTGTTATGTTTCATCTCAATAACTGTCACTCCGATGAGGTCCATGATCTTCCTCGGTGTCTCGATCATGTTCTTAAACTCTTTGCATGTGCAAGGGTCATGGTATGTTACAGTCATATCTAGCTCTTTTTCAAGTTCGAGTTCTCCTGACTTCAACCAATCCAAGACCAGTTCAAGGAAATAAATCACCTCAAAATTTTCCATTATCTGGGGGTGGTGATTGTACGCATGATGGCACCCTACACACATAGTGATAAGTCTATCAACACCCAGACGACTGAACCTCTCTTTGAGTTCTTCACCCACCTCTTTGAACTTATCAAGGTAACCCATCTGGTAAAACACTTCACCACAGCAGAAATCCATTCCGCCTGCAAACGAATATCCATCAAATAGGCTGGTATTAGACAGGTACTGCGTCATATAACTCACTGCACAACCCGGAAGTACCAGTTCACTATTCGGCTCTGGATTCTCCCACTTATTTAAGACCTCTTTTTCCTCCTCTGAAAAAAGCCCTGAAGCAAGACCATACATATTGTTTGGGTATTTTGGTATCGTCAACCTGGCAATTCCGGGAATACCGTCTCTGTCATAACCTTCTTTTCTGAAAGAAGCAATTAGATCCATCGGATTTGCTTCATTTGGGCATACTATATTGCAGGTGAAACAAGAAGCGCATTCCTTGAGCATAATGCTCTTCTCAGAAGAACGTAGAGCGATCATCTCTTCTTTCGAAGCTTCTAAATCCAACTCAACTACAGGACACTCAAAAAAACATTTTCCACAAACTCCACATCTATCTTGATAGAACATCTTCCTCACCTTCAGAAGTCACCTGATGTATAATAGCTTTCTCTCATATCAGTCATACATGTTTAAATCTTTATCCATCTCCTGATCCCAATTAAAAGATAAATTGCCAAAAAAGCCATATAGTAACACACTTATACAATCTGTGCCTTTAGATGCCATTCAGTAAATTAGAAAGGCTTAAGTTAATCTTTACATCAATAAATGATCATAGAGGAGAAAGGTATATGTTAGTATTGTGGGAAAGTTTGGCGTTGTTTTCTTCGATCAGTGCGATTCTT
>JAXHUQ010000124.1:0-4352 GCA_034189535.1 Halobacteriota archaeon
CATCGATGCATTTAGATCGATCAGGGTAATATGAAGACGTGAAGGTGTTAAAATCTTGACCACACTTCAGAAAGTTGAATTGAATGGATATTAATTTTTGTAAATCCACTCAGACAGGGACGAACTTTGTCCCATAATATATAACGCCCTTCTCGCTCTCTTCGCCAATCTTTCTGAATACGGGTCTTACCCTAGACCCGATGTCTACTTCATCGGGATCACAGATGATCTGACTCGTCAACTGGGGCCCTTCATCCAAGCGTACAATTGCAAGTACATAAGGGACTTGATTATCAAAACCACCTGATGATGAATAGACTACTGTTTTTGTTATGACTTCTCCGGCGCCATTGAACTTGTGCGGTCTTATCTTACCATCCCTTCTACAGGTGGGACATATGTTTCGTGGTGGAAAGTAGTAACCATTACAATTCTCACAAAATGTCCCCTCCAGATTGTATCTGCCGGAGATATTTCTCCAAAATCTTGCGACAGTCATTTTAAAAAATAATATTTATGGTTGAGCGTTCTCTCTTATTCTGGCTATTCCTTCTATCTCTTTTAATAGGTCGTTGTCGGTCTTTCCTTTTATGTCGATACCCAAATTCTTCGCTGTCTTCTGAATTTCAGTCTCTTCCGTCACCGTTTGCTGTTGTTGGCGATTCGAAACTTCACTCTCGAAATTCCTCAGGTTAAGTTCGGATTCTCTCTGAGCCTTCCTGAATTCGCCCATAGCGCCCCCCATGGATCTTGCCATATCCGGAACTTTCTTCGCACCAAATAGTAAGAAGACCACTGCAACGATCAGCATGATCTCCGTCGGACCCATCATCCCTCCAAAGGCCATATCATATCCCTCCTTTAATCTGTCTATAGTAATCGTTTTGTTGAAGGATATATATTAACCTTTGTGTTCCGTCATTCAATTAACTAAAAATCGAAGGGTTAATCGGTAGCAACAGCACTCTCCTTCTTGATTGTTGCCTGTATCTCATCGAGCAGATCGTCATCCGATTTTCCTTGTATATCTATGCCAATATCTTCTGCCATCTTCTTTATCTTGGCACTCTCACTTTGAGACACTTTTTGAGCTTGTTCCTTCGAGTTTGTGTACTCCATCTCGACCTCCCTTTGAGCTCTTGTGAACTCACCCATGAATTTGCCGGCAGATCTTGCCAGTTCAGGTATTTTATTGGGGCCGAATAGTAATATTACCACAATACCTATCAACAACATCTCAGACATGCCAGGAGCCATCTTTATCCTCCCATCTTCTCTTGCTTAGCCTATAGTATTTAGTAACTTATATGATGATAAAAGGTTTTTGTTTATCAGATTGTGAAAAAAAGGAATAGGACGATGTTTAACTCTCAGTTGGTCTTGGAGGTTTGATATGCCGTCGATACTTGCTATTCTCCTGACGATAATCATGTTGTGGATACTCTGGTCCCAGGCAATAGGTGCCGAATTTGTCCCAACTACGATGAAGAATGTTCGAGCTATGTTGTCGATGGCGGAGATCACTTCCGATGACGTTTTATACGACTTGGGATCTGGAGATGGTAGAACAATAGTTACTGCTTCAAAAGAGTATAGTGCAAAGTCAGTGGGTATTGAAGCAGACCCCATTCGCCTCTTTTGGTCGCAGCTGAGGATAAGACGAAACGGACTATCGGATCTCTCAAGAGTAGAGTGGGGAAACTTCTTCAAAAGAGACCTCAGTGAGGCGACTGTTGTCACACTCTACCTATTTCAGAGCACAAATGATAAGTTGGTCGAAAAATTTGAAAGAGAACTGAAGCCCGGTACAAAAGTGATCTCTCACGTCTTCGACTTCAAGCCTTGGAAACCAGTAAAAGTCGACGAGAAACATAACCTTTTTATGTATATTATAGGGAGGGATTAGACGACGTCTCAGATTAGCTCTGCACTCAAGATTGGTGTTGTAGGAATCGGCACAATAGGTAGGACTATATGCAAGGCTGTTGACGAAGGAACTCATGGAATTCGCCTCGCTGCGATCTATGACATACATAAAGAACGAACCAACGAATTCATTCCAACTCTAAAGAATGAACCAACAGTTGTGGAGATCGATGAGATGGTAGATCTTGTCGATCTCGTCGTAGAATGTGCATCTCAAAAGGCTGTAAAAAGTATTGCAATTCCTACCCTAAAGAGAGGTAAGAACATAATGATAATGAGCGTTGGGGCACTGATTGATGAGGATCTGTTCAGTGAGATCAAAAGACTTTGTCAAGAGAATGATTGCAAAGTCTATCTTCCTTCAGGGGCAATTGCAGGGCTCGATGCACTCAAGTCTTCTCATGTTGGTGGAATCAGTTCGGTGACCCTTACCACAAGAAAACCACCCAGGTCCCTTGAAGGGTGTACATTCTTTGATGAGATGGGACTTGACATTGGTTCGATAAAGGAAGAGAAGCTTGTCTTCGAAGGGAGTGCATATGAAGCAGTCAAACTATTTCCGGCTAATGTTAATGTTGCTGCATCTCTGAGCATCGCAGGAATTGGTGCAGAACATACGACCGTGAAGGTTTTTGCGGACCCCAAACTTAGCAGAAACACCCATGAGTTGCATGTAGTGGGGGAGTTTGGTGAGTTCAGGACGAGAGTCGAGAATCTCCCATCACCATCAAATCCAAAGACAAGTTATCTGGCGGCACTCTCTGCTATTGCTACACTTAAGAAGATAGTCGATCCTATACAGGTTGGAACCTAATATAAAGAAGAGATGGTTTTTATGAGTCTTATAGCACGGTTGAGAGATTTCGTTATAACAAAGGATGATCTCATATTCTCTGTTGTGAGCTACGATACAAGGGGAGGTGTTCGGTCTACACTCAGGTATGTTCCCGATGAGAACGGCGAAAGGATACGAAAAAAGGATGGTAGAAAATTTAAGAAGATCGATTTTAAGGACTCTTACAATGCTTTGAAAGAGTACCATCCTGAGTACATAAGCGGATTCGAGGTGATCATCCCGGAGGAGGACGTGAAGGTTATTTTGAACCCGAGCAAGCGTCTGTTGGAACTTGTCTCTTCCGAACCGAAGATATCCAAGATATTCAACCTCTTGACAAAGGAAGGCATTCCCAAGTCATCCATCGGTATCACAGGTTCATTTTTGTGTGGGACCCAAAATGATGCATCTGATGTCGATCTTATAGTTTATGGGAGTGAATGGTTTCACGCAAGAGATATCATAGAATTGGCTAAAAAAAGTGGCGATGAAATATCTCAAGTGAGCGATGAGCTCTGGCAGAAGATTTACGATAAGAGAAGAGCCGAACTTACGTTCGACGAATTCATGATCCATGATCTGAGAAAGGGCCACAGGGGGATGATTGATGGAACTTACTTCGATCTACTCTTTGTAAGAGAATGGGATCAGATCGATCTGGATGAGTTCGAAAAGGGTGAAGACTCAGGTTATGAAACGATAACCGCAAGAGTGACAAACGATGATTTCTCCTTCGATTCCCCGGCGGTCTACCATGTAGAACATGATTATGTGAGTCAAGTACTCTCATACACGCACACATACGCGGGACAGGCACTTGAAGGTGAAGTGATCGAGGCAAGAGGAAAGCTTGAGAAGGCCGGTGGAAACACCAGATTGATTGTTGGTACGTCAAGGGAAGCAGAAGGAGAGTGGATAAAATCGCTTACACTTCTGAAAGACGAGTAGAAGTATCTCACTTCCCTCGCCTATTCCTGTACTGATCCAAGAGAAACATAAAAGCAATTATTGTCACTGCCCCAAGGAAGAACCAGAATCCTATGTGTGAAGTAAGATCAAGTTGCAGACCCTGAAGACCCATCTCTGCTGCTTCTTCCATAATGGCCTCAGGTGGCGAAGTGATGTTATTGGCCTCAGATGCAAACCTATCGATTGTTGCGTTTCCGATCTCCTCAATCACTGTTACGCCCTCGGTTGCGTTTTCTGCGTATGAGACTGCATCCGTATCATTAATTCCCGTACCCAACATTGTTTCCAAGGCAGGAGGTAAAGCTTGGGTTTCGTTATACGTTTGAGGAACTACAGTTTCGGTAGTATACAAGCTTTTTTCAACTACTTCCATTCCACCACCTCTTGAAGCATTCATGCTCAAACTTGTCAGGAACTCAAGCATCCCCGAAAAGACAGCGGCAATTCCTACCATCGGTAGATACTTTTTTAGAGCGCTTATAACGTCTTCTCTACTCGTCATCTCAGGAAGGATCACAACCATCTTCTTCTGAGGTGCATAGATCTTAACCTCCCTGAACTTCTCGCTCCACTTGGTCTTCTCCACCTTGACAAGTCCCGAGTCCATCAGTTTCTCGATGTT
>JAXHUQ010000125.1:0-4161 GCA_034189535.1 Halobacteriota archaeon
GCATGATCAAAGCTCTTCTAAAACGGAGGATCACTTCTCACCGCATTGTTGCAGGCACTGGTTTACAACCCACCTTATCAGGGCAGGTATGCCAAGAGAGTATGTGAAGGAATTGAGGGGTCAAGGAGCCAAATATTTATGGTACGGTTACTTTAGAGAGAATTGAGGAAGAACTAAAAAAATATGCCGATAGCCAAAATGTTGAAATAAAAACGGCACAATCAAACAATGAGGGAGATATCATAAATGAAATTCATAACGCATCAAATTGGGCAAATGGAATTATTATTAATCCAGGGGCTTATGCACACTATAGTTATGCAATAAGAGATGCAATTGCTGCGATAAAAATTCCAGTAATTGAAGTTCATATATCAAATATTTTTAGTCGTGAAGAATTTAGACATCAAACACCTGTAACCTCAGTTTGTAAAGGTTTAGTAGTTGGATTCGGTTGGAGTAGTTATTTAGTTGGGTTATTTGGATTAATTGATTTGTTAATAAAAGAATAGACTTCTGATCAGGCTAAAAAATCCCCTGATAATATCAGGACCCTACAACAAATACTCCTAACCTATCCCACCGCTCCGTGGATGCCTCTTATTTCAGACCCTGTCCCATAATTCCACTAATTATTAGTAGATTCGCCTCTAATCAAACCTATGACATTTATCAACAGATTTCGCAACCAAAACTGGCTGTTTCCACCTAATGTTTCAGATCTAATCGATGAAGATCACATTTGTAGACTCGTTGATGAGGTAATCGAAGGCATGGACTTCACAGAAATTGAAGAAAGATACGATGGCCCTGGCAGTCCTGCATATCATCCAAAAGTTATGATGAAACTCCTCATTCAAGGCGTAATCGATGGAAGTTCTATCCTCTCAAAAGATCTACAAAGCAACAAAGGAAAACGTGGTTTACATGTACCTTTCTGACCGCTTGAATCCTGATTTTCGTACCATCTGCAGGTTCAGGAAGGATGATCTAAAGACTATCGAATTTGTTTTCGCCGAAATTGCAAAATTGGCCCATGATATGGGCATGGTAAAGCTTGCCCACTCGAGCATCTATGGCACAAAGATCAGAGCTTTAGCCTCCAATTT
Organism: Halobacteriota archaeon; assembly: GCA_034189535.1. Classification (GTDB taxonomy): domain Archaea; phylum Halobacteriota; class Syntropharchaeia; order DAOWMC01; family DAOWMC01; genus JAXHTN01. Next base: position 1,110 of record JAXHUQ010000125.1, read on the forward strand.
CAGCTTAATATCAAAAGAAGAGCTGGATGAGATAAAAGAAGCGATTGACCGGGAACTTCGGAAAGGAATCGAAATAGATGAGATAGAAGACGAGATCTATGGAGATATAGACCCGGATAAACTTCCGGACAATTTTAAAGACGTTAAAGAAAAGATAAGGAAGAACAAAGCGGAAAAGATCATAACCCAATACAGAAAAGGCGATCATAAGGAGAAGAATAGAATCAGAATCAGCTTGAAAAATCTCAAAATGAGCTTGAAGCATCTGGAAAAGATTTAGCCAGTTTCACAGGCCCAGAAAGCAGGTTTATGCCAAATAAAAAGCATTTCACCGAGTTCTCGTACAACCCACAGGTAACAGTGGATTCGGATCAGGGAATAATTGTTTCAGAGTATGTGGTTAAGGGTTATGTGGAGAATCTTCAAGATTGAAGAGGGCTTATCAAGAAGCATCAAGCTATAATGATTTTTTAGCATGTTTAATGCATGATTGACCCAAACTTAAACCACCATCTATGCATATAGTAGTTCCTGTGATGTAATTGGATTCATCAGAAGCGAGGAAAAGAGCGACTTTTGCTACTTCTTCTGGCTCACCAATCCTCTTCCATGGGATTTTTGAGTTTGTTTCTGCCATCTTTTCGGGTGAGTTGAGTATATCCTTATTCATTGGTGTTGCTATTATTCCAGGGGCTATACAATTAACATTTATCTTATATGGTGCTAATTCTAAAGCCACATCCTTAGTAAGCATTGCAATGCCTGCTTTAGAAGCATCGTAATGAGCTTTGTTGAATCGAGGGGTAGATTGATGTATAGAGGAGATATTGATTATCTTCCCTTTCCTCTGTCTGACCATCTCCCTCGCAACTATTTGAGTGAATAGAAAAGTGCCTTTTAGGTTAACATCGATAATTCTTTGCCATTCTTCCTCAGAAAGCTCAAGGAAGGGTGTATCCGTTTGTATTCCTGCATTATTCACTAATATGTCAATCCTTCCAAATTTATTGATTACTTCGGCAACCATATTGCAGACTTCTTTACTTTGAGATACATCTGCTTTTACCGGAACTGCTACCCCACCAGAAGCACTGATTTCCTCAGCCACCACAGTAGCTTTATCTAAATCTAGGTCATTTACAATAACATAAGAGCCTTCCTTTGCAAATGTTAACGAGATATCTTTGCCTATTCCTTGACCGGCCCCTGTAACAATGCTAATTTTATCTTTTAGTTTCAATTTCCCTTTCCCCCTTTGTAGGGCTTACATTCTTACACCACTCAATGAAGCCGGAATCAGAATGCAAGTCAAATTCATCTTCGTATTCCTCACACACTTCGTTGAGGCGAACACTATTTTCCCATAAGTTTTTAAATACTCCGTTAAACATCTTCTCTATCTCATCAAATCCTTTTTCACCTCTTTTAAAATTGATCACTGGTCTATCACCACCATGAATATGTTCTTCGCCTATAGTATCACGTTCATATGTATACCAACCTATATTAATCAATTCATCATCGAATTTTCTTCCTCTAAATGATGTTCTTTGCGTATAACATAATATTTTAAGATAGGGACAATCCCGTAACTTTTCTTCGTGGTATATAGTTGTGGTAATCTGTTCCCAAATCCGCTTCTTTTGTCCTACTATCTTCTCCACCTCTTTTGGATGTTGTAGAAGTAAATATATCTTAGGCTTCCAATCAGCAGAAACTAATGTTCTAAGAATTTCATCGACTGTTTTTGAGCTATATTCAACCATGTATACTTCTTTCGGTCTTTTTGAGTTAATAAAATCAATTAAGTCCCTGTTTGCCTCGGTCTGATTCTCATAAACCTTAAAAGGTGGCACTATAATAGACTTCTTGATGTCAAATAAATACTCTATTATGAAAAATAACGATGCTAAATTAATCGCACTAACAATTCCCCCCATTTTTGACTCAATAAAAAGGAATGCCGATGGTATACTAGCCAATACTATTGCTATAAAAATTTTTGTTACGGGCTTCTCATAAAGTTCACGAATTTTGTCCTGCATATTCTCACAACTTTTTAAGGTAGAAACGCATTTAAATTTATTGCATCCTTTCCAGCTTCAGTGTACCTCATGCAAAGTGGTATATAAAATGATGAATACAGTATGCGGGTGCTCCGGCGGAATAGACTCAACGGTTGCCGCAACAATCGCCTCCTTCTCCCTTGAATATGAACTGCATCTTTTTTCATGCTTCTTACGGGCAAAGAGCGGAGAGGAAAGAGAAGGAGGCAGTTAAGAATGTCGCATCTCATTTAAGTTCGAAGGGGATAAAATTTGTGGATATTCCTTTTTAAGGATATTAGGGGGCTCTTCTTTAACAGACTTTACTATGGAAGTTCCTTTAGGTGAAAAACTTTTAGAAGCTAAGAAGAAGGAAAGGGAAACGCCACTTACATGGGTGCCTTGCCGGAATTTACTACTCTTAGCGCATGCCAGCGCATACGCAGAAGTTATTCAGGCAGATGCTATATTCGTTGGGTTCAATGCTGAGGAATCAAGGTCATATCCTGATAACGATAAAGAATTTGTGGATACGTTTAACGCAATGTTGAGTAAAGCCGTTGCTTATTTCTCGAAAACTCCGATAGTGAAAGCGCCATTAGTTGATTTTTTAAAGAAAGACATAATAGCAAAGGGAATAGAGGTTAAAGCACCCTTAAATCTTACTTATCCATGCTATTTCGGCAGGGATAAGCATTGTGGCGTTTTCGAATCTTGTTTACGAAGAAGGAGGGGATTTAAAGAAGCAGGAGTAGAAGACCCGACGGAATATGAATATTAATATGAGAATGATAATCAAAGCACTTTTTCTTTTTAGGAAAAGGATTGAAACATGACGAAGTCTCATCGAAATGGAAGTACTGCGAATTGTTCAAAAGCAACATACACTAAAGAGAACTTCGAATAACCCATTTTTCACACGCACCACATAAGATATCCCACACCTTCAAAAAACACCATTCCCGTTTTACCTCATTACACCGCGTTTCACCCAATTTCTCCAATCA
>JAXHUQ010000126.1:0-4088 GCA_034189535.1 Halobacteriota archaeon
TTTGATGTCTATTTACACCCATCCTCTGCTTCCTGTACAACTAGGCGGAGAAAGTCTTCATTTGTCCGCTGAAGAGTGTAAGGTTTGCAAAGATGTATGGCAGAACCTCCAATGCCTCTCACACCAAAAGGATCAAGGCAAGCTCGACGTTGGCATCAGGAAATTCAATGATATCTATGACCGAAGGTTCTTGGAAGATAAGATAATAGATATGTCTATTCTGCTTGAAAGCACGCTACTCTACGGAGACGACAAAGAACTGGGATACCGCCTGAGCCTGCGGGGCGCGCACCTGCTTAAGTCAAACAGAGATACTGAGGGAACTTTCAAGCTCCTTAAGAAGTTTTATGATCTTCGCAGCAAAATTGTGCACAATGGAGAGAGGTTGAATCCCCCGGTATCGATTGGTGAGATGCCGTTTCGCCCTGACGAGTTCGTCGCCGAGATGGAGGCTGTATGTAGAGAGGTTCTCAGGACGTTTATCGAGAAAGTAGCAGGAGGATTTTCTATATCCCAGGTTAATGCGGATTTGGACACAGAGTCCCTACGCCAATAGCATTACGGGATATTCCTAGATTAGACTCCCAGCTCTATACGATTGAAGTGGGTTACACGGGAAGTATTACCTATGCCTTTTGGGTTGATGAGTAACCCGCAACTTCAGTTAAAAGAGTGGATCTGGCTTCGATGTTTTGCAACTTTGCCCGAATCACCTTCTGCGGACTTCCCAAGCGATACCGTATCAATAATCCTCTGGTTGATTGTGAATATTCATATCAAACGAAGCTTGCAACGCTTGGTGATGAGGAAGCCCATAAAATCCTTAGAGTGGCGTCTATCACGGGTCGTGAAGGATTTTTCTGCCTTGTTTCGAACAAGGATTTGACACTAAAAGATGCCCTTTCGATCTACCGCAAGAAGGACTCAATCGAGAAGATAATGAACTCGCTCAAAAATGAGATTGAGATTAAGCCTCTCAGAGTATGGTCTGAGTATAGCATTTATGGTGCCATGATCCTTGGTTTTGTTGCACAATTGATAATATCTTTACTCCGATTTGAGCACAAAGAATTGAAGCACACTTCACCAAAGTTCATCAAAATTTCGCTCTGGAATTTGACAGTTACGGTTGAATACATGAAACCAGAGCAAAAACGGTTCATCTTTTCCAACTTTAGCCCCATTTCACAGGTGATTTTGGGGCAAAATGAGGCAATCACTTGACGAGTCGGGGCAAAAAGCCCCGATTTTAGGCTTCTGTCAAATTAAATTTTTGAAGAAATTAGCGGATGTCAAGTGTCAAAGTTGGGTTAAAATGGATAAGGATCAGGCGAAATTAGAGCAATTCTTGAATAACCTCGAAGGAGAAGTTGTGGCAATAGTTCCAAATGTTAAACCGACATTTCAAGGTATGGGAGCTACGGCTAAAGTGAACTTTCTTTTTATAGTAGAGAAGTTAAAAAAAGGATAACATTACTCTGAAATTTCCCTCCAGGACGCTACACAAAATTCCAGCCCCATGTAGAATATAACACAAGAGATTAAAGATTCCAGTCTGTTGCATTCGTTCCACCCAAATTTTTATTACGATTCTCTTCCAGAAACACATTTTTTATCAGTGACGTTATATTGTAGGGCTTTTGGAATAAAAGTGAAAGAAAAGATCAGTTCAACTGCCAGGGAAGCATGGAATTAATTCTGACTTTGGACTGGTCGGGGCTTATAGGTAAAGCTTATACCACAGCACGATCTCTCGAATCGATTATGCACCTCTTGCGGTTGCAACCCTTCCACTCATATACTCACTTCACTCGGATTTTTTAATACTGCGGCGTGATATTACACCAAGAACAGCTGCTATTATTGATATCGCAAACGAATCGGTAAGCATCATGGTGAAGAGGCTCTGCCCTTTTCATCCCCGAGAGGATATCCGGAGATCTTTGGCAAGGGAGTGTAAATTCAGGAATGTCGCATCTTACATTCTTTTCCTTGAAATTTTAGAAGAAGGCGTCAAAGAATTCTCAAACATACTGGGTATTAACCAGATTCGTTTCTCAAAGGGCAACATCCGTGAAGTCTATGGCGATGTCATCGCGAGCATTAAAAGAGAATTCGAATCAGAGAAGAACTATACTCAATAACCTAACAATTCATACTTAAAACCCTCATCTAGAAACCGATCAATCCATCCTTCTGCAAAATTGAGATGTGACGAAGGATAAAAGTCCGAGATATGGCAGGTTTGATACTCTTCTGGATGAACTCAATCGGATTCGGATCCGCTGAATAAGGAGGTAGGTAGACTAGCTCAGTGCCACATTCTAACGCACACGCTTATGTCTGCCCCAGGCATATCGAGGCGATAAACCGGCATAACCCTGTTCAGTTCACAGTGACTCTCGTGCCACCTAATAGGGATCAATTCCGGTTTGGACATGGGATTGGGTATGTGATATATGTATTAAAAGTTTGGTGTTGGAGTGTAATTCCAGTTTTCCGGTAACCCCTTTTCTGCTGACGATGCATATCTCCTTCATAACTAACATTTAAAGAAAAGCTTAACCAAAAACAGACATGAAAACTAGTAATCACTGGCACAATAACAATAACGAAAGATTAATTTATTACTAATTATAACAAATGTTATAATAAGTATTACTAATATATAAATAAGTATTACTAAGATAGGTGATGTTAATGGAAAACAAAGCTGCAATAATTATGGCTACATCTATAATCTGCCTTGCACTTGTCTTTTCTGCAGGGTGCGCTGAAAAGGTAGTTGATCAGGAATCTTCAGCAATAAAAGAGGAAACTGGGAGTCAAATTTCAGAGACAGGAGAGAATTACAGAGTTGTTACCGATATGCGTGGTAAAGAGGTGAAAGTGCCCAAAGATATTCAAAGAGTTGTTACAGTAAGTGATGGGCTTATAGAAGGGGTCATGACTGTTTTAGGTGAAGAGGAGGCTATTGTTGGTGTAGGCTCATCTTGCATACAAAGGGTCTTTGTATACGAGTACGAAACCGCCTCTGGAGAGAACTATACCTACAAAGAGGGTATGAATCCTGTGACCTACTTGAACCCATGGATCAGGGACTTGCCTTTGATTGCACAGTCTGGACGGGCTATGAACTATGAAACCCTTGCTAGCCTTAATCCGGATGTTGTAATAATAAGGTTGGGATCCTGCACTCTGCGCTCTGCAGATGACGAAGGGGTAATAAAGACTATCGAGACAATAGAGTCCCTTGGTATTCCTCTGATCGTTCTTTATGGCCCTCCATGCTACGAAGATCCAGATATCAGTAAAATTTCAAGGGAGATATGCATCATTGGGCAGGTATTCGGCAAAGAAGATCAGGCTATAGAACTGGCCAAATATCTCGAGAGTGTTATTGAGATGGTTAAAGAACGCACAAAGGACATTTACGAGTCTGAAAAACCGGAGGTACTCATGTTTGGTCTATCCCCCAAATCAAGAGATGCAGGAGGGGCAGGAACTGTCTGTGGGATTGATACCATTGAATCCTATTTTATAGAAGATATGGTCAACGCAAAAAATGCATATAAGGGTGCCGGAAGCAGGTATAAGGGTACTGGAGAAATACTTTCAACAGAGCAGGTTCTCGCATTAAATCCTGACGTAATTGTACTACCCACGTATTCTGGCTACCACCCCCCAAGCGAACTCTATACTGCCCCGTACTACCAGAATCTTCAGGAATTGGATGCAGTGAAAAACAAACGTGTACTGTCGCTTCCTTGGTCACCATGTAACTGTGCAAAACGTCTTGAGTATCCTATAGATATAATGGTTATCGCAAAAGCAGCCTATCCAGAGAGATTTGATGACATCGACCTCTCGGAATGGCTTCTCGAGTTCTATTTGAATGTATATGGTGTCAATGTGACAACTGCAGAGAAACTCCGTTCGGCACAGTGGATGGACTGGACATTAGAGACTGATGTTTGTTGTGAGTGAAGAAGGTTTCATATGTATAAATTCAACCTACTAAAAAAAGTGTCCCTACAGGAGATAGAGGATTTTTCAGAGAGGGTAAAGTTCTATATTGTAGGCATACT
>JAXHUQ010000127.1:0-4008 GCA_034189535.1 Halobacteriota archaeon
TGAAGAGATCGATTATCATGATGAAGTAATATTTGTGAATCTCCCTGTAGCCACCAAACTCGACAAGGACATCGTAGTTTTTCTTAAGCCCTCTTGCCTTTCGTCTCCCTCTCTTCCCTGCAACAGCCATGAGCTCATTAAAAGCCTCTTCACGCTCCCTTGCTGACTTCTCAAATATTAGCTGAGGGTTAGTCTCTTCATCTTTGTTCAGGGACATTGCATGCAATTGTTTGAAAAACTCGGCAGGGTTCTCATATGTCCTGGGTGTTGCCAGATCAAGCTCTCTTGGGCAGCGGAACCCATATTTTTCCATGAACGAATCATATGCTTCAAGGAACTCTTGTGAAAAAGACCTTTCGCTTATCTTTCTTTCGAACTCCTCCCCCGAAGTGCACTCTGAGGCTTCACTAAATTCCGAGAGCTTGTACATTTCGAGTCCCATCTCAAGTGTGATATTCTCCGGAAGTGCCCGTTCAAGAAATACAACCATCTCTTTGATCTCTTCACTTTCACCCCTGAAGATCTTCCTTATCTTTGGCCTTGCGTACTCCGCAGCGTATGTCATGGGGAGGGATACATCTACAAGGAATGTAACGAACCTTTCGATGGTTCTTTTTGCTATCTCCTTTGGGGGAATATCCATCTTCTTTATCTCATCGAGGTCTTTCATGTACCTCTCAGTCTCTTTGAAATACCAATTCTTGTAAGAAACAGGGTCTTTATAGGCCTCCCGCAACTTACGAAATATCCCAAGACCGCTTAAGAAAATCTTGATCTTCAGTCCCAATAGACCTCTCGGGGACTTTTTCGGAACGTACTCTTTTTCATCCATATTTTCGAGTATATCTGCTGCAATGGCATCTTGTGTGCGCCAATCGTTCAAAGTCCTCTTCTTTCCCATAATCTTGTAACTGTTCAGGATGTTTCCGTACATACGCCCCTCGCAAGAGAAGTAAAGTTTATCCACCCCCATTAGACCTGTTGTGCCCAAAAGCTCACGAAACAGTCGGGTTTGAATTGAGCTTAAGTAGTCTATACCCATATGTGACATCGGCTCTTGTATTCCCTGTTTCGAGAGGGTCACATCAAGATAAAGCCTCTTCTGCTCCCCTGGCTCAGTTATCATCTCTTCGGGTAGCGGTATATAAGCAGTGATCGGACGAGCCTGTAGTAGGTACAATCTTCCATCAGAAAAGGCCCATTCAATATCTATCGGCCTATTGTAATAGTCCTCAACCTTGACAAGCATATCTGTTAGTCTCTGAAGATCTTCATCTGTGAGGCTGAGAGTATCACCTCTTTTAGATGTATCCTCTGTAGTTCCACCATTAGGTGACAGCCATATCGAGCTCTCTTTAGTCCCAGTCTTCTTCTCAAGGACTTTACCTGATACTTTGTCAACTATGAATGTATCCGGCGAGACCAAACCTGATACGACCGATTCACCCAGTCCGAAGTTTGCATTTATCACCGCCTCATCGTAGCAGTTGTTTAGTGGGTTGAGGGAAAATGCGACACCAGAGGTTTCAGATGCTATCTGTTCCTGAACGATCACTGCAATCTTTGGCTCATCCACTGCAAAACCATGCTCTTTTTTGTACAAGAAGACACGTTCGTCAAGACAGGATGCAAATGAGCGGCGCAGTGCATCCTTTATGTTCTCTTCTTTTACTCCAAGGATGGTCTCGTAACCACCTGCAAATGATGCACCTTCAAGATCCTCTTCAGGAGATGATGAACGGACTGCAAAGAGAGCTGTCTCTACATCTATCTTCAGTGCTTCCATCGCTTGTGATAGGACCTTCTTTTGTGCATCATCCAGTTCAAGTCCCTCACAAAGCGCCTTTACCATATCACAGTTCTTCTTCAGCTCTTCAGGCGTGCTCTTCAAGACCTGGGCCCATTCAGGTGATTCTTTTATTAGCTTAAGCCACGGTTCAAAGAATGCAACAGAGAGGACAAAACCTGATGGGACGGGTAATCCTTCCCGTGTCATGAGTATCAGGGACATCCCTTTTCCCCCTACATGCGAAAGTTCTGGTTTTATTTCTGTTTTGAATTGGTAGATAAGTTCCATGATACCTCACCACACCCCCGGAATGAGTCGATACCTTACCTTTGTTACATAATCATCGTATCCATCAAGCTCCAATTGTAGCGTTTTATCCTCAAAGTAAGTCCTGATCGAGAGGAGAAGCATCATTATTCCAGCCGGTATCAAGGCATAGGCAGAACCGATGATGAGAGGAAATGTAGGTGCAGACAATATAAGTGCAACATAACCAGGATGTCTTACAAAACCATATGGTCCGTCCGAGACGACCTTGTGATCCCTATCTTTCTGGATACGAACTGTCGTCTCAAAATGGGTGTTCGTAATCATTGCCCAGTCGAGAACGATAGCAGAGATTAGGTAAAGCAAAGCACCCACTATTGCATAATCAATACCAAGACTTGACCATTCATATCTTCCTATATCAAATCCCGCTATTGCAGGTAAGAGAAGAAACAATGGGGTATATGCTGCTGAAAAGACTTTATCCCATCGCTTGGTATCCTTTTTTACCCCCCCTCTTTGATTGATGATCTCGGGTGCAAACCTGTAAAAGATAACAAAATTGAGTATAAGATTTATGGTACTAAGTGAGAAATAGAACCACGCTCGAGGAATATCAACTCGGCCTGCCGAGAGGAAAAAGATCACTAACTGTATCAATAGTATAAGAAACACCTGGACTATTCTCATAAAACCAGATCTTCTCAGTCTTGCTTCTCCCTTATCATCACTCATTTGAACCTTCCTCCCATCCGAGACCGTATTCTTTGAAGATTCCCGGCTTTGCCCCAAGTATCCTTTCTATGAAATCTATTGCGGCATAATACCTCTCTTCGGGACCCCCTAGTACTCCCTCAAGGCCAAAAGTTCTCTCAAAGAGGATGATATTCGAATTGATGATTACAAGTGCTGCTTCCATTGGGTGCTTCGTATCAAAGATCCCCTCAGAGACTCCTTCTTTTATTATACTCCCAAATAGGGGAATCATAACAGGAGGGATTGCGTTTTCGAATTTAAGATGTAGGTGCGCGTTTCTATCCTCATGAATGTAGTCGAAGAGGTTCTTTCTATCTTCATTGAAGCCCGAAAGAAAGGTTGAAAGTCCTACTATCCTATCCATCGCGCTCAGATCATCTCTTGCAGCGATAGCTTCCAACCCGACTCGAATCTCTTCTATATGCCTATCTATAACAGAATTGAGGACATCTTCCTTGGATTTGAAGTAATAATAAAACGTACCCTGAGCCACACCAACCTTCTTTACAATGTCTGATACAGCCGTCTGTTCATATCCTTTTTCAAGAAACAATTCCTCAGCTATATCTATTATCTCATTGCGCCTTTCATCGGGATCTTTTACAGTACGGGGCATCGATTGAATCACCACAAATTATCTTACTGACTGACTGTCAATCAGTAATATGTTTTTGAAGGTATAAATATCTTGTGGAGATGTAATCAGAACTGCGATTTTCCTTCTCAAGCCTTTAATTAAAAACCATCATGAAAAGTAGAAGGGCATATCCCCTCAGCTCCTTTCTGAGATCTCTTGCCATATCGGCGATCGTTCCTTTGTAAGAGAAACAACCCTCGCAGTGTAATCCGCAATAAGCAACTTCTTCGATACCTTCTTCCGTCAAAAAAATCCCCTGGCTGTTCTTGTGAAGATTATCTTGCGTTCTCGTCAGTCTCCCAGAGGCCAATTGCATTACTCTCGGAATCAGTACAGACTGCAACGTATCCTGTATTTGGTATTGCCATCTTGGGTGAGATCACTTTACCGCCAAGCCCCTCGATCTTCTTCAGGCTTTTATCTATAGAAGGAACATCGATAAACGGTGTAATGGCCTCATCAGGACCTTCCTTCTTTGCCATCCCACCACCAAGTCCGATCGCCCCATCCTCGGTTGTGGTCTCGATCATGTAGTACTCGATAGGTCCCGGATCTCTTG
>JAXHUQ010000128.1:0-3988 GCA_034189535.1 Halobacteriota archaeon
TAGCATTAACTGTAGCTCTTTACCTGGGGGCTCGTAACTCAGTGGAAGAGTGCTGCCTTCGCGAGGCAGAAGCCACGGGTTCAAATCCCGTCGAGTCCATATCATTCTTTTTCAGACCAACTGAGTCCGGTTCGTTTTTCCTTCTAAGGTCAGTTTTCATTCCGGATACCAGCTTGTACGAATGCTTCTTAAACCCAAATATTTCGTCTGGTATTAAGGACATTTGTGGAATTCTCCTTTTTTATCTCATTTTCAAAAAACTGATCCCACACATATTCGGCATGCATCATTATTAAAACTTTCCATGAATCCGGAGCCACAGTTACGCAGGTTATTGATTTTACCCACAAAATGAAAATTTTTTAAATTATTTAGAATCTGAAAGAGATTTCATAGTTACCATAATCGAACTTGCTATCGATATTATAACCGGTTTTATGAAAGACATGTAGCATCCGTCTGTTCGTTCCGAGAACATTTGCAGTGAAACCAGCTATCCCGTTCTCTTTTGCAATCTTGATGAGATAATCAAGAATAAATGTTCCAATTCCTTTGTTTTGCCAATCATCATGAATCACAAAGGCAACTTCAGCCATATTTGTCTTTTCATCAACATTGTAGCTTCCAACTGCAATAATATCCTCTTTTTCACCGTTTCTCAATGTTCCGACGATAGCCATCCTCTCGATATAATCAACGTTCACAAAACGCTGCATTCGGTAATGAGGGAAGGATTTTAGAGGGCCAAAGAACCTCAGGTAGACTGTTTCGTCGGATAGCAAATAGAAGAGGTTGCGTAGCATACTTTCATCGGTTGCTTTTATCGGTCTGAAGAACACCTTTTCACCTTCTTTAAGAGTCTTATACATCTCCCATTCCTTTGGGTATCTCGTAACTGTCGGTAATACCTGGTCTTGATAAACGAATTTCTTCTCCTTTGCTTGTTTCAGGAGTTCTTCTCTGAACTTAGGGTGTGCTATACTTATCAGTGCAAGTGCGCGTTCCCTAATTGATTTCCCATGCAGATAAGCAACACCGTACTCGGTAACAACATAATAGACATCACCCCTTGTGGCAGTTACATCTGCCCCTTCCCTGAGGTGTGTTACTATCCTTGATACCATTCCATTCTCTGCAGTCGAAGGGAGGGCGACGATTGACTTGCCACCTTTCGATCTTGCTGCCCCACGGATAAAATCTACCCGGCCACCGATTCCGCTATAAAATTGGTATCCTATCGAGTCCATGCAGACCTGTCCGGTGAGATCAACCTCAATTGCAGAATTTATGACCACCATCTTCTCATTTTGGCTGATTATGAAAGGATCATTTGTATACTGGCTCGGATAAAATTCGAAGAAGGGGTTGTTGTCTATATAGTAATACAACTTCTTAGAACCCATGCAGAACGAAGCAACAACCTTTCCGTGGTTTATACTTTTCCTCTGATTTGTTATGACCTCTTCGTCTATCAGATCGATGATCCAGTCTGAGAACATATCCGTATGCACTCCCAGATCCTTCTTATCCTTCAGATACTTCAATGCGGAGTAGGGGGCTGTTCCGAGACCTATCTGAAGAGTTGAACCGTCTTCAACAAGATCCGAGACATTTATACCTATTGCCTCTGCCACTTCATCAGGATGAGGGTCTATAAACTCAGGGATTGGAGCATCATTTTCCACTATTACATCGATCTCATCGACGCTAACGAAACTCTCACCCATCGTCCTTGGCATCTGGGGATTCATCTCTGCGATAACCAGGTCTGCATGTTCTACCACTGATTTCACAATATCTACAGATACTCCGAGACTACAATAACCATGTTCATCAGGAGGTGTAATCTGGATAAGTGCGACATCTATCGGTATCAGCCCATCCTCTATAAGCTTGGGAATCTCGGATACAAATATTGGTGTATAATCGGCTCGACCTTCATTTACTGCACCTCTAACATTCGGCCCGATGAAGAACGCATTGTGCCTGAACTTATCAGTACATGTAGGCTCGGTATATGCAGCAACACCTAGTGTCATCGTGTGGAGGACCTCATTGTCCTCAAGATAAGTCGATTCTTCAACAAGCGTGCTTGTAAGCAACTGTGGCTCTGCACATCCTGATCCAATGAAGATCCGATCTCCACGTTTAATGCGGTTTATTGCATTTTTGACACTTTTAATCTTCTTTTTGTAGTCTTCGTGACTGATCTTATTGTCAATCATATAGATCAAACCAACCGCTCAAGACATAATCTTAAGATTCCATTTCATGAGTAAATGGCAGCATCAGAAATAAGGTTAACTGTGGTTCAGATATCTGGGAAAAGTTAATTTATACCCAGTTGAATATATCTATAATAAGGCATCCAGATCTGGAAGTAAATAAATAGAGGAGGCATGAGTTATGTCTTTTTTTGCTTGGATGATTGGGGTGGGTATATTACTTGCTACTACAGTCATTGAGATCGTGTGGCATGTAACATTGAAGAGTGAGTATGATACTCCTTCCGGGATCTCTGGACTCATAGGCAAGAGAGTTGTCACTAGGACGGATCTCAATCCGAATGGAAAGGTCCTGGTAAAAGGAAAGACTCTTGAGGTACTTGAAACGATCTACAACCCACCAAGTCGTGATCTTGAAGATACTTCCTTTATGCCGTTCTCCTTCTGGGGAGGTCTTGCATCATCTGAGCCCGGCGCATTTGGAAGGCGGGTTGTTGGCGTTGACTGGTCGGCAAAAACTCAGGGTGAAACGATAAGAGATGGTGATAGAGTTGAGATAATTGGTGTTGACGGTTTGTCACTTATTGTCAGGCACAGGTAACCCTACAGGTACCTCTTTATGGCCTTTCTATATTCTTCCTGATCTGTGTCTTATAAAACATACATTTATTAGAACTAAATGCATGATCTGAAGTGGAAAAACATGAGCATGGGTATTAATGAAGAGATCAAATCGGTGGCAAGGATAGAAGGAGTGGATCCCGGGAAACTTGAGAGACTCATACGTAACGGAAGAGTGGTCATTCCCAAGAATGCCGGAAGAGATATAAATCCGGTGGGTGTAGGCGAATCTTTGAGTACAAAGATCAACGCAAATATCGGTTCCTCAAGAGACTTTGTTGATATAAACGAGGAGATTGAGAAGGCAAAGATTGCTGTGAAATATGGTGCAGATACTGTGATGGATTTATCTACAGGTGGGGATCTGGATGCAGTAAGAAGGATACTACTCAAAGAGCTGGATGTGCCTGTAGGCACCGTTCCCATCTATCAGGCCGGGCTTGGGGGGAAGACGGTTGTTGATATGAGCTCGGATGACATGTTTGAATCAGTGAGGAGGCATGCGAAAGACGGTGTTGATTTCGTCACTATTCATGCTGGTGTGAACCTGAACACCCTGGAGAGGCTTAAGAAGAGCGGTCGTATCTTGAATGTTGTGAGTAGGGGTGGCTGCTTTACCATTGCGTGGATGGCACACAACGAGGCCGAGAATCCATTCTACGCAGAATTTGATTATCTTCTTGAACTCGCAAAAGAGTATGATCTCACACTCAGTCTTGGAGATGGGATGCGTCCCGGATGCCTTGCTGATGCAACAGATAGGCCAAAATTTATGGAGTTCATCGTGTTAGGAGAGCTTGTAAAGAGGGCAAGAGATGCCAGTGTAAAGGCCTTCGTTGAGGGACCGGGGCATGTTCCTTTAGACGAGATCGGAGTTGGGATTCGATCGATGAAGTACCTTACCGATAATGCACCGCTATATCTCCTAGGTCCTGTAGTATCTGATATTGCACCCGGTTATGACCACATAACAGGAGCAATAGGTGGATCAGTTGCCGGAATGCACGGTGCGGACTTCCTATGCATGACAACACCATCTGAACATCTCGCGCTCCCAAGTAGGGATGATATCAAAGAGGGTACAATTGTCACTAAAATAGCGGCCCACGTTGCCGATACTGTCAAGATGGGTCAAAGAGAGG
>JAXHUQ010000129.1:0-3874 GCA_034189535.1 Halobacteriota archaeon
AAACTGTGGTCTGTCAATTATGATTTGCTCGAAGACGCTAAAAGGCTTATAGAAAAAGATATTTTCCAATACATTGAGTTAACTCCTATTCCAGACTCACAGATGACGCCTTTCCTAGAGGCAGAAGTTCCTTATGCCATCCATATAACAACTGAAAGACACGGAGTGAATATCGCCGACTTGACGAAGAAGGAGTCAAACCTAGAAAGAATAAATAACTGCGTTGAATGGGCTGATAAGCTTAATGCAAAATATCTGATTCTCCATCCTGGTTATGGTTTGGTAGACGATGCAATAGAATTTCTAAATGGAATAAAAGATATAAGATTTTTAATTGAGAATATGCCAAAAGTTGGGTTAGGTGATGAACCTATGATAGGATATACGCCTGAGCAGATGGCAGAACTAATGGATAATTCTGATATGGGATTTTGCCTGGATTTAAATCATGCAGCAAAGGCAGCGGTTAGTTTAAATACTCCTTACAAAGAATTCATCGGAGAATTATTAAAGCTAAGACCAAAAATGTTTCATATTTCAGATGGAAAACTGAATAATGAGAAGGATGAACATTTGAATATTGGAGAAGGGGATTATGATTTTGAATTTTTATTAAAGTGCATCAATGATAATCCATCTAAATTGGTGACACTTGAAACCCCAAGATTGGACCTAAAATCGTTGTATGAGGACATTCAGAATGTCAAAAAATTAAAAAGGGATGAGTTTTATAAAACATACGGATAAGTAAATTCGGGATGGGAAGGAAAAACATGTTTGAATCTGCTCAGAGATTAAAAGATAAACTGAAAAAAAGGGAGATTACTATCGGAACCTGGATTACTCTGGGACATAGTGCAATTGCTGAGATTTTATCTAACTGCCCATTTGACTGGCTAGTAATTGATATGGAACACAGTGTAATCGAGCTTTCACAAGTTCAGCAGATGATACAAGTTATTTCATTATCTGGGAAGGTACCATTAGTACGTTTATCCGATCAGAATCCAACTCTAATCAAAAGAGTAATGGATGCCGGTTCTGCAGGGGTTATTGTCCCAAATGTTAAAACTGCTGAAGAGGCAAAATCAGCCGTGGCTGCAGTAAAGTACCCTGCAAAAGGTACTCGGGGAGTGGGATTAGCACGAGCGCAGGATTATGGACTTAGCTTTCAGAAATATGAAACTTGGGTGAATAAAGGAAGTATTGTGATTGTGCAGATAGAACATGTTCTTGGTGTTGAAAATCTACGAAAAATATTAGACATTAAAGACATAGATGGAATGATTATTGGGCCATATGACCTTTCAGGTTCAATAGATTTGCCTGGAAAATTAGACGATCCAAGAGTTGAAGCCCTAACTCAAAAAGCCACTGAAATAGCATTAGAAATGAATGTTACTGCAGGATTTCATGTTGTTCAACCTGATTTAGAGGAAGTGAAATTACGTATTCAACAAGGATTTAATCTTATTGGATACAGCTTAGATACAATCATTTTGGGAAAGACCTTCCGGGATCATTTGCAGATTATAAGGGAAGAGATAAAATCTTAAAAGAGGGTTAATTATGGGATTAAAAGGCAAAAAAGTCACAGTATTTGGTGGTTCTGGTTTTATTGGAAGTCATGTGGCTGATTTTTTAACTGAAAACGGATATGATGTGACAATTTTTGATATTAAACCCTCCCCATATCTAAAACCTAACCAAAAGATGCTCGTTGGAGATGTTTTAGATTTTGAGATGGTGGAAAAGGGAGTGGAAAATGCTTCTATAGTCTATAATTTTGCCGGAATAGCTGATATTGATGAAGCGAGAGAAGACCCCATTGGCACGATAAAAAGGAATATTCTTGGAAATGGATATATTCTGGAATCAATAAAGGAAAGCAATATACAAAGATATGTATTTGCCTCTACAGTTTATGTATACAGTAATTCAGGTTCATTTTATAGAGATAGTAAGACAGCTTGCGAGTTATACATCAGCGATTATCATGATAAATATGATATCCCATATGCAATTCTAAGGTATGGTTCCATTTATGGCCCTAGGACCAATCAAAAGGACCGCATCTATCTATTAACAAAGCAGGCATTGACGGAGAAAAAAATGACCTATGAAGGTAGCGGAGAAGAAATACGTGAATACATTCATGTAGAAGATGCCGCCCGTTGTTCTGTTGAGATATTAGATGGGCTATATGCCAATCAAACTATCATTATAACTGGCCAGCACCCTATCAATCTTAAGAATTTGATGACTGTGATTAACGAAATCCTTGGCAAAAAAGTGGAAATTGAGTTCCTAAATAAAGGTTCCGAGACGCACTATGAAATAACACCTTATTCTTTTAGCCCACGTTTGGGAAGAAAATATTTCAGTAATCATTACATCGACTTGGGACAGGGCATAATCCAATGTATGGAAGAAATTTATAGTTCACTTAAGGAAGAAAATTTTAAATTAGCACTCACGTGGGATGAGTGATTTAATTGAAGAAAGTCTTTATTTCCACAACTTCTTTTGGCGAGTGTGATTCCAAGCCGTTGGATATGCTAAAGGAACGGAATATTCATATTAAATCAAATCCACTTGGAAGAGTTTTAACTGAAGAAGAAATAATCAGTTTTTTGGTTGAAACCGAAGGTTTAATCGCAGGTACTGAGCCATTAACGGAGCAAGTTCTCGATGAGAGTAAAAAATTGAAGGTTATCTCCAGGGTTGGTTCTGGATTAGACAGTGTTGATGTTGAAGCTGCAAAAATAAGGGGTATTAAGGTTTTTAATACACCTGATAGCCCTACAAATGCAGTGGCCGAGTTGACAATTGGATTAATCCTGAACTTGCTCCGCTCAATTGGGAGTTCGGATAGAAGGATTAGGGAAGGAATTTGGAAGGAAGAGATGGGAAGTTTGCTTCAAGGGAAGAAGGTGGGAATCGTTGGATTTGGAAGGATAGGTAGAAGGCTTGCTCAACTACTAGAAGCCTTCCGATGCACAATATCAGTATATGATCCTTTTATCACTCAAAGTCAAGATGATAATGTTGAATATGTTAATTCATTAGATATCTTGCTAGAAGATGCTGACATTATCACGCTCCATTTACCATACTCTCAAGAAAATCATCATTTATTTAATAAAAAAATGTTTGAATTAATGAATTCCAATGCCATCTTTATAAATGCTTCTAGGGGTGGAACTGTTGATGAAGAGGCTTTATACGAGTGTTTGAAGAATGGAAAAATTAGAGGGGCTGCTTTAGATACTTTTGAAGAAGAACCTTATTCGGGAAAGTTAAGTCAGTTAGAAAATATTGTATTAACACCGCATATTGGAAGCTATACCAAAGAGTCAAGAATCGAGATGGAAATGGAGGCAGTAACAAATTTATTAAGAGGATTACTATGATTAAATTTATTGCCTTAGTGCCAATGAAGGCACACAGTGAGAGAGTAAAGAATAAAAATATAAGAGATTTAGCTGGATCACCACTTTACCATTACATATTAAACACGCTACAAAAATGCAATAGTATATCTCATATATATGTGAATACAGACAGCGACATTATCAAAGAAGGGATCCATAGGGATTTTAAAAACGTGAATGTTATCGATAGGCCAAAGCATCTTAGAGGTGATTCAATCTCCATGAACGAGATTATTGGATATGATTTATCCGAGGTAAAAGGAGATTACTTTTTACAAACTCATTCAACTAATCCTTTGTTAAAAGCTGGGACAATTGAAAGCGCGATCGATTTCTTTTTAACTCACTCAGATTACGATTCATTATTTACTGTTACAAGACAGTTGAAGAGATATTATGATTTGGAGGGCAATCCTATTAATCATGATATGTATAAATTG